>JABJHA010000033.1 GCA_018662005.1 Rhodospirillaceae bacterium
GACCAAGCCGCTCCGTGCCAACGCGGTTAGCTCTGCCCGTTCCGTCGTGTTCAAAAATCTCGCGCGAATCATGCCGACAACAAGAATCCTTTCGAATGAGTCTTGCAAGAACTTTTCGCTTTCTCAATGAGTCGGAGTATATATAAACAATTTCAGGTATACCTTTCCACACCGAACGACCACGTTTTACAGAGGATAAATAATAATGGATTCTAAACCATGTATTCATTGGCTTGGTGCCGGTCTGTCATCCGGACCCGGTATCGCCGCCCTTGCCCGTCGCCGCGGCAATGTCGTTCTGTGGAACCGGACTGTGGAAAAGGCGCAGGCGCTGGTTAAAACCATCGGCTCCAGTGAAGGGCTCAGCGTCGAGGCCCTGGACTTTGATCGATTGGCTGAAATCGTCCAGCCGGGGGATGTCGTCATCTCCATGCTGCCCGGCGCTTTTCATACCCAGGTCGCGCAATTAAGTCTGCAAGCCGACGCCCATATGGTTACCACCAGTTACCTGAGCCCGGAAATGCAGGCTCTGGATGTAGAGGCTAAAGCCAAAGGACTTGTCGTCCTCAACGAAGTTGGCGTCGACCCCGGCATTGATCATTTGTTTGCACAAATTCTGGTTGATGAGGCAAGGCGGGCCGGCATGTTGGGCGACGGCCACAGTGTCTCGTTCGAATCCCATTGCGGCGGCGTTCCCGCTGTCGCCAACGATTTCCGTTACAAATTCAGTTGGGCCCCATTGGGGGTTGTGACGGCCCTGGGCAACCAGTCTCGTTCAATAAGGAACGGGCAGGAATTCACAGTTGAGAAAGCCTGGACCAGCGTCGAAGAAATAAATGTCCTGGGAGAAACATTCGAGGTTTATCCAAACCGCGACAGCATTGGCTACATTGAAGAATACGGGCTGGCGGACGTCGCCGATTTACAGCTTTTCGTTCGCGGCACCCTGCGATTACCCGGCTGGAAAGCTGCTTGGGCCGATATTTTCAAAACGGTGGAAACCGGAAGCAGTGATGACCTTAAGGCCTTAAGCGAACAGCTTTGGAGCGAATACGCCTACGGGCCTGACGAGAAAGACCGGGTCATCCTGTACGTTTCGCTGACCAGTCAAACCGCCGATGGTGAGTCCTGGAAAGCGTCACTCAGCCTGGATGAAACTGGATCCGGTTGGCAAACCGCAATGGCCCGAACAGTGTCGCTGACCGCACAAGTGGCCATTGGCGCTGTGCTGGATGGCCGCTTGCAACCAGGCGTCCAGGCGGCCACCCGCGACCCGGCAGAAGCGAAACGATGGCTTGGTCTTTTAAGTGAAGACGGTATCTCATTCCACGCCGAGAATGTTACGCTATGAGCGAACGTATTCTGATTATCGATTTCGGCTCCCAGGTGACCCAGTTGATCGCCAGACGGGTCCGCGAATCCGGTGTTTATTCCGAGGTTCATCCCTTTAACAACGTCACCGTCGAGACCATCAAGGCTTTTGACCCCAAAGGGATCATCCTGTCAGGCGGCCCTGCTTCGCTAACCAGCATCGACACACCACGCGCCCCTGATGGCCTGTTCGATATGGGTCTGCCTGTTCTGGGTATTTGTTATGGTCAAATGGCCATGGCAGAAGCACTGGGCGGCGAGGTTGTGTCTTCGGACCACCGGGAATTTGGTCGCGCTTTCGTGGACGTAACGGACGATTGCGAACTATTCCACGGCGTCTGGGATGTTGGTTCCACAGAACAGGTGTGGATGAGCCACGGCGACCGTATTGACGCGCCGCCTCCGGGCTTTCGCACCGTTGCCACATCTGACGGGGCGCCGTTTGCCACCATTGCCGATGACGAGAGGCGCTTTTATGGCCTGATGTATCACCCCGAAGTCGTCCACACCCCGCACGGCGCAAAACTGCTTGAAAACTTCACCCACCGGATTTGCAGGTGCGCCGGGGATTGGTCCATGGCCGGGTTCAAGGAACAGGAAATTGCCAAGGTTCGGGCGCAAGTGGGCGACGGCAAAGTGATCTGCGGGCTTTCAGGTGGTGTCGATTCATCAGTTGTCGCGGTGCTTCTGCACGAAGCCATCGGCGATCAATTGCAGTGTGTCTTTGTCGATACCGGCTTTATGCGCAAAGGCGAAGCCGAAGAAGTCGTCAATATGTTCCGCGAGCATTACAATATTCCGCTGGTTCATCGTGACGCCTCCGAACTGTTTATCAGTAAGCTGGAGGGCGAGCCGGACCCGGAAAAGAAGCGCAAGATTATCGGCGCAACCTTTATTGACGTTTTTGAAGAGGAAGCGGACAAGATTGGCGGCGCCGACTTCCTGGCCCAGGGAACCTTGTACCCGGATGTCATCGAATCCGTGTCCTTCACCGGCGGACCATCGGTGACCATTAAATCACACCACAACGTCGGCGGCTTGCCCGAACGGATGAACATGGATCTGGTCGAACCGTTGCGGGAACTGTTCAAGGACGAGGTCCGAAAGCTCGGTCGCGAACTCGGCCTGCCCGAAAACTTTGTCGGCCGCCATCCATTCCCCGGGCCGGGCCTTGCCATTCGCCTGCCCGGCGGGGTAACCCGCGAGAAACTAGAAATCCTGCGCAATGCGGACGCCGTCTACCTTGATGCGATTCGCAACGCCGGCCTGTATGACGCCATCTGGCAGGCCTTCGCCGTGCTGTTGCCGGTCCAGACAGTCGGCGTCATGGGCGACGCCCGCACCTACGACTATGTGTGCGCCATCCGCGCCGTCACCTCAACCGACGGCATGACCGCCGATTTTTATCATTTTGATATGGAATTCCTGGCCCAGATGTCCAACCGCATCATCAACGAGGTCAAGGGCATCAACCGGGTCACCTACGACATTACATCGAAGCCACCCGGCACCATTGAGTGGGAATAGGTTTCGGCGTCTTCTGATGCCTAATAAAAGTTACAGTATCGTGCTCACAATAAGTTGAGGCGCCGTCTTGTCATCTTCACGTAAGGAGAGGATGGTGGTATGGTATTCGTGTTTTTCCAATCCAAGAGAATCGATACCGGGGATACTCATGTCTTCACGCCTTATCATTCTTTTTTCGTCCATTTTGATGCTTCCCCTTCTGACCTCACAAGCGGAGGCCGAATGTCCCGGTTATCCCCAGGTATCGTGGTGGGGTTCATTGAGCCATGAAGGTGTCAGAGGTTATGTCAACCAGAAACATGGCGGTGACTGGGCTGGCTATCTGGATAAATGGAGCCGCCAGCTTGCGACTGTCAGAACCATATACGGTCAGGGAAAGGGCATAAAAATTCCCAGCACCGGCGTTACCATCAAGGGTATGCAACTTTCAGATTACATCGGCAAGCTGGCCCAACGGGTTGATATCAATCGCTGCCTGTCAAAAGAAACCGGGGTTGAAATAAAATCAAAGTCAACAAAATCTGCAGATAAAAAATTAAAAGTTACCCCATTCGGTCAAGGCGTTAACGCCTACAGGGCGGGTGATTTCAAAACCGCCCGTGATATCTGGCTGCCGCTTGCCATTGAAGGCAATGAGAAAGCCCAAAATGCCCTTGGCCACCTGTACCGCAAGGGACTTGGCGTAGAAGTCGACCTTGCGGTATCTCGCAACTGGTATAGCAAATCCGCCGCCCAGAATGATCCCGTCGGCCTGTACAGCTTTGGTGATCTTTCCAGGAGAGAAGCCAAGACAAAAGCTGAAATGGCAAAAGCCCTTGGCCTGATTGAACAATCGGCCAATTTAAATTACGCCGGTGCGCAATACGCCATGGCGCAAATTTATCATCAGGGCAAAGAGGTTCCCGCCGATGATGGCGAAGCCTATTTCTGGAATTTGCTGGCGCAGGGCAACAAGTACAAGAAAGCGCCGGCCCTGATGGAAATTCTTGATAAATCCGTTTCGGATATCGACAAGGACATCCAGTCCGAGCGGGCCAGGGAATGGTTGGCAAATCTTAAAGAGTAGGGCTCACTCTTTGCCGGACTTTTCACGGCCTCTTTTTTCAATCGCCCTGATAATCAACCACAAGACCGCCATGATGGTGAAGGCCACGGTGCCAATTTTCAAATAGGCAAGGAGAAGCCCCTGTCCTACAGACATCGTTTTTCAGGATTTTTGAAGGTCAATGAACGCTGGTACCTTCGGGAACCTCATCAGATAACAGCTCTTCGACAGCGCGGGTAACCTTAAGCCAGATAAAGCGGCCTTCCTGATCACCTTCGTTAGCCAGTTGATCGGCCTTGATGGCGGCTCCGTTCAAAGCCATTTCACCGTACTGATCCACAAGAAGGCTGGCGCAGCGCCAAATTTCACTATTGGATTTCATGGTCATGCTTTCTACAGGCGTTTCACAATTTTTGTAATACTGACGCCCAGGCGGTCTTCGATAACAATAACTTCGCCCTTGGCAATGATGTTTTCTTCGGCAACCAGTTCAATTTCTTCGCCGACAAGACGCTCCAATTCGACAACCGCGCCACGACCAAGTTTGAGGATCTGGCTAATCGGCATTAAAGCCGTTCCAAGAACAGCCGTCACATCAACCGAAATTCCGTAAACGGCGCCGACAGTTTCCACGTCGTCGTCGGCCGTGCCGTCAGACATATCGGCCATTGCGGCGGCCATATCCATTTCGTCTTCTTCAGCCATTTATCGAATCCATGTAATATCCTAGCCACTCAATCAACTAAGCGTCCAATATTTCCTTAGTGCAGATGTGCACGTTCGGGCGGCGATCCTTCCAACATTCCATCAACAAGCATAATCAGGCGCTTCCACGTTCTGTAACCTTTCATATCGCCGCTACTTAATTTTCCTTCGGCCTGTAAAGAGGCAACCATAACCGCGTCTTTGCCATGTCGGCGTAACAGTGTATCAGCCATTTCATAGACTTCGGCATTAGAAAGTTCTTCGCCGGCATTTCGCTCATCCATTTTTGAAAAAATCTTCCCCCTAAGCCGCTTCGCCATTTTGAATGGGAGTACACTTGTACCAGCGTTCTTCCTCATACCAGGCGGCGTCATCAGCACTTTTTTTCTGGTCGTGCAAAGCTAAAACCCTGTCCCCGACCTTACTGTCGACAACGGCCCAGGATTTAATTTTCTCGACATATTTGACTTGATACCGCATGACGATTAAACCTTAAAAAATGGAACCCTATTTTCTACTTTGAAGGCTAACAAAGCTTTCTCAACAAATCGTAAACGGCATTTGTTTCAGGCCGGATTTGTCAGCCGAGCGTTAAATGACTATGATATTTCCCTTCGGCGCAAAAATTTGGCGCCATATCAGGCAGTGAGAAGTCATTTGTATGTAAGCGTACGTGATAATAACGTCGATCAGGCATTGAAGGCGTTGAAGAAAAAAATGCAGCGTGAGGGTATCTGGCGCGAAATGAAGCGCCGTCGTTCCTATGAAAAACCTTCTGAGGTCAGGGCAAGAAAAAAGGCCGAAGCGGTCAGCCGCGCCCGCAAACTTGAACGCAAGCGCCTTCAGGTTGAAGGTTTCTGAGCCAACCGCAGTAGCGGTCAGCCGAACCAATCCCTATATAGAACAGACCTGCGGCCTGGGGCCGTGGGATTGACCGTTTTGATGAGTGACCATGCGCAGACCTGACAACAATCCCGACCGGGGGGAAGCCTCCGGCGATTTCGACACCATCCGTTCCCTGCTGCCCTATTTGTGGCCAAGGGATGCATTTGCTTTGCGTGTTCGTGTTATCGTCTCGTTGATCCTGCTGGCGCTTGCAAAAGTCACCACAGTCGCCGTCCCGGTGATCCTGAAATACGCCGTTGATGCCTTAACCGCCCCGGTGCCCGGTAAAGACATCAGTACCGAAACGATCATCATTGCCGTCCCTGTTGGCCTGCTCATCGCTTACGGTGTGGCGCGGGTGTTATCGCTGGCCTTTAAAGAATTGCAAGGTGCGGTTTTTGCCAAAGTTGCCGAGCGCGCCATCCGTAAAGCCGGTGTCAAAACTTTCCGCCATATTCATGATCTGGCTTTGCGCTTTCATCTTGATCGTCGTACCGGTGGACTAAGCAGGGCTATCGAGCGCGGCACCAAAGGTATCGAGTACGTGCTGCGTATGATGCTGTTCAACATCGTGCCGACCATGGTCGAAATCCTGATGGTTCTGGGCTTGCTGTGGGGCCTGTTTGATCAGTGGTTCGCCTTCGTCACCGCCGCCACCATTGCCGGTTATGTGGTTTGGACGCTGATCATCACCGAATGGCGGATCAAATTCCGCCGGACCATGAATGATTCGGACTCCGAAGCCCACACCAAGGCCATCGACAGCCTGATCAACTATGAGACCGTTAAATACTTCGGCAACGAGGAACATGAAGCCCACCGTTTTGATCAGGCCATGGAATCCTACGAAAGTGCTGCGGTGACAGCAAAAACGACGCTGTCCATACTAAACACCGGACAGGGCGCCATCATTGCCACTGGCGCCACCATCATTATGATTATGGCCGGTCACGGCGTAACGGACGGAACCATGACGGTTGGCGATTTCGTTCTCGTCAACACCTACCTGTTGCAGTTGTACATACCTTTAAGTTTCCTTGGCTCGAGCTACCGCGAGATCAAACATTCCCTGATCGATATGGAACAGATGTTCGCGTTGCTGGATGAAGCGGCAGAAGTCACCGACCCACCGGGGGCTCCTGCCTTGTCGATCAAGGGTGCGGAAGTGGAATTCCGCGATGTCTCGTTCTCCTACACCCCGGAAAGGCCGATCCTGAAGAATGTCTCGTTCACAGTTCCAGCCGGGAAAAGCGTTGCCATCGTCGGCCCCAGCGGGGCCGGAAAATCCACCATATCGCGGTTGTTGTTCCGCTTTTATGACGCCAGCGAAGGGGCTGTGCTGATTGACGGACAGGATACCCGCACCGTTACCCAGGCCAGCTGGCGCGCCGCTATCGGTATCGTGCCGCAGGATACGGTGCTGTTTAATGACACCATCTATTACAACATCGCTTACGGTCGCCCCGGTGCAAGCCGTGAAGAGATCGAGGAAGCGGCGAAACTGGCCGCCATCCACGACTTTATCAGCGCCCTTCCCGAAGGCTACCAGACCGCCGTCGGCGAGCGCGGGCTAAAGTTATCAGGCGGTGAGAAACAGCGCGTCGCCATCGCCCGGACCATTCTCAAACGTCCGGGCATCTTCCTGTTTGACGAGGCGACCTCGTCTTTGGACTCGCACACGGAAAAAGAAATTCAAGAGTCCCTGAAACAGGTTTCAAGCGGTCGCACCACCCTGATGATCGCCCACCGGCTGTCGACCGTCATCGACGTCGATGAAATCATCGTTCTGGAAGCGGGGCGGATCAGTGAACGTGGCAACCACGCCCAACTTTTGGCCAAGAACGGCCAATATGCCAGCATGTGGGCGCGTCAGCAGGAAACCGAGCACGCCCGCGAAGTGCTTGAACACGCGGATGAAGATAAAGAAACCGCTGAGGTCGCGGCGCAATAATCAGGCGGCATCGTCGCGCATGATCCAACCACCGCCCAACACCCGCTCCCCATCATAGAAAACACAGGCCTGACCCGGCGCTACAGCGCCCTGGGGATCATCCAGGGTCACTTCTGCCCTGCCCGCCCCAGCCGTTCGCACCGTGGCGGCAAGGGGTGGCTGGGTTGAACGCAATTTGACCCGAAGCTGAACACCATCTGGCGGAATATCCTGAGGCCCCAACCAGTTCAGGTTCTGGATCATCAGGCTGCGCCGTTTCAATGCATCCTTTGGCCCAACAACGACGCGCGCCGTCTTCGGCTCAAGCCGCAACACGTAAAGCGGTTCGGGGGCGGAAACATCAAGCCCGCGGCGCTGCCCGATGGTGTAATTGATAATTCCTGAATGATTTCCCAACACATTGCCGTCCAGATCAACAATCTCGCCCGGGATCAGGGCGTCCGGTCGTAACTTCCTGACCACGTCCTGATACTTTCCTTCCGGCACGAAGCAGATATCCTGACTGTCCGGCTTGCTGGCCACGGGCAACCCGTAATGATGGGCCAGTTCGCGGGTTTCGTCCTTGTCCATGGCACCCAGCGGAAAGCGCAGGAAATCAAGCTGCTCCGGGGTCATTGAGAACATGAAATAGCTCTGATCACGGCCCGGATCACGCCCGGCGTGAAGTTCCGCCCCGCCCGGACCCAAAATCCTGCGCACATAATGACCGGTCACCAGCAGGTCAGCGTCCAGGTCTTTGGCCTTGGCCATCAAGTCCGTAAACTTGACTGTCTCGTTACAGCGCACGCAGGGAACCGGCGTTTCCCCGCGCAGGTAACTATCGGCAAAATCCTCGATCACAGCTTCCCTGAACAGGTTTTCAAAATCGAGCACGTAATGGGGAATACCGATGGCGTCAGCGACATTGCGGGCATCGGTGATATCGCGTCCGGCGCAACAGGTGCCGGGCCTGGAAATCGCTTCACCATGATCGTACAACTGCAAGGTAACGCCGATAACGTCATAACCTTGCTCTTTAAGCATGGCGGCGGTCACCGAACTGTCGACACCGCCGGACATGGCGACGACAACACGGGTTTCTGCCGGTGCCTTGTTGAGCCCCAAAGTATTGATCTCAGTATTCATGTGAGGGAATATAGGTGTTTCCGCTGCCCGTACAATGGGCAAAAACCCAAGCGAGCCGACAAAGGATCATTCAGATGATAACAACGACAGTGGCGGGCAGCCTTCCCAAACCGGCCTGGTTGGCCGAACCGGAGAAACTGTGGGCCCCATGGCGTCTGCAGGACGAGGAACTGATTGAAGGCCAGCAGGACGCCGCCTTGGCCTGGATAAAACTTCAGGAAGATGCCGGTATTGATATCGTTAGTGACGGTGAGCAATTCCGCAAACATTTCGTCCATGGCTTTCTGGAGCACATTGACGGCATCGACTGGCAACGTATGACCACCATGGGCATCCGCGATGATCGTTATGACGCCCAGGTTCCGACAGTCACATCCGCCGCCAGTCGCAAGAAATCCGTGCATGGGGAAGGTGCCAAGTTCTGCCGCAAACACACCGGCAATAAACTCAAATTCACCCTGCCCGGACCGATGACCATTTGCGACACCATTGCCGATGGCCATTACGGCAACCGCCCTGAAATGGCGATGGCCTTTGCTGCTCTATTGAACGAAGAAGCCCTGGAACTTGAAGCCCTAGGCGTTGACGTCATTCAATTCGATGAACCGGCTTTCAACGCGTTTATGGATCAGGTTCCGGTCTGGGGTGTCGATACCCTGCACAGGGCCATTGATGGGCTTTCCTGCAAAACCGCCGTCCACATTTGTTATGGTTACGGCATTCAGGAAAATATCGAATGGAAGGAAGGACTCGGCGATGAGTGGCGACAGTACGAAGAGTTCTTCCCGGCCCTCAATGACAGCCGCATTGATCAGGTCTCACTGGAATGCGCTGATTCAAAGGTGCCGATGTCGGTGCTTGCTTTACTAAAGGATAAGGAAGTCCTTGTCGGCGCCATTGATGTCGCCAGCGAGACCATTGAGACCCCTGAAAAGGTCGCCGCCACCTTGCGCGCGGCTATGGAATATGTTGACCCGGAACGGATCATTGCCTGCACAAATTGCGGCATGGCGCCACTGCCACGCGCAGTCGCCGAAGGTAAGCTCAAGGCATTGGGGGCCGGTGCGGCATTGCTGCGAAAAGAACTCGGCGTCTCATAAATCTTTGGGTGGTAGCGTACAAACCTGATCATAGGCATAGCGTTCTTTGATCAGGCCGTTGTACTGAAAAATATCGAGAGTCGCCTCGAACGCCTCGGGCGTGATCTCCACGTGCGAACTCCAGCAGCCAAGTTGCTGGTAGGTGGTGATACAATCAGCCAGCGCTGCCTCGTCTATTGCCGGGAAGTAAGGTTTTTCGGCACGTGCGATCTCTATCGCCGGAGTTTCGTTCATGTAGGCCCGGGTTTTCCTGTAGGCCCGAATGAAAGACGCCGCCATATCTGTTTCCAGCCAATCCCGGTTTGCCGCCAGACTGGAAAATCCACACGGGCCGATTTGCTTGCCAACTTGCGCCACGATATGACCGATACCATCGGCTTCCAGTTGCTGCGGGAAAGGCCCCTGCTGTTGCACGTATTGCCCTTTCCCCTCGCGAAAAGCCTCATCTATATCTGCGGCCCCGCCGGGGTTGATGGCGTTGATCTTGTCATAGTCGATACCGGCCTTGTGGCAAGCGTACCTGAACATGGCAAGCGGCTGACCACCGCCAAACAAAACCGCGTCTGAACCTTCAAGCTTGTCCCAGGTGAAATCAGGATCGGGCTGGCGGGCGGTAATGAAAAAACCATCCATCTCGTTAACTTGGGCAAAATGCGTGGTATCTGGCGTTTCGCCTTTTGATAGCGGTCCAAAACCCTGGCTTAAAGCAGATTGAACAACATGCGCAGAACCGTCCTCAAGGGCGGTGATTGCCGAAACACCGGGTTTTGCGACTGACCACTCAGGCTGCAATCCTTCTGCCTGCAAAAAGCCGCCGGACATGGTCGAGATCAGCGGCGAATAAAATGCCGAAAATAGGGTGAACTGAATATTGATCGTTGTCATTTGATTTTCTGTCAGGTGTTCCTTGGTACGATCACGACAGGAACTATAGGCGTTTTATACCCCCGTACAATGCTTCGTTCACTTACGGTTCAGGCAAATCCTGTAAAATTGGCCATCGTTTGAAAAGGCAGGAGTTCCGCCATGATTACAAGAACTGCCCTGATGACCCTGATTTTCGCCGTCGTGATCAACTGCGGCGCGGCGGCCTATGCGCTGATCAATAACGGCTCGTCGCTGGGCTTCCAGTCCACGTCCTATAGCTCATACGGATATGGCGACAACGACGACGATGATGATGATGATGATGATGATCACCACCACGATGACGATGATGACGATTAATCCTCCCCCCGGCAGGAAACCAAGCAAGACCGAACTGTCATTCCTGATGGGATGGCACGGGTTGTTGTCCGGCGCCTTTCTGGTCGCTTACGTCACCGGCGAAGGCAGTTACGCCATGCACGTTTTTTCCGGTGTCATGGTTCTGCTGGCGTTGGGCATTCGTCTGCTTGTCGGCCTGGGAGCGCCAAAAGGCTCTCCACTGGCCTTGCCGACACTCAGCCTGCCGCCCGCAGGACAGGCTCCTTCAGGTATTCGCGCCGTTCAGCGTTTGATTAATAACTGGATGGCGGCGGCCCTGCTGGTGCTCATTACCCTGGCCGCTCTTTCGGGCTGGTTTGCCCATGATATTGGTATGGATGATGACCTTCACGAGGGATTGGCCGAAGCGACCCCGGCGTTAATATTCGTCCACATCGCCTTCGCCGTGACCTTCCACGCACTGAAGTCCCTGCCGTCGGGAACCGCCGCTCGTGTTGCAGCGGAAGTTATCAATAAAAACAAGCCTAACTGACAAGCCCGTGGCGGAGCAGACCATCCAGAATATGCTGATTGCGCTGCTCGTCCGGATAGGGTTGCCAGTTTGACTTACTGCTGACGTAGCGTGCGTCAATGGCAGAGCACTTTTTGAGCATCTCGCGCGCTTCCTCAATTTGGTCAAGATGGGCCAGGCAGATGGCGTGCCGATACAGGGGTTCTGGCAAGTCAGGACGTAAGGCAACCGGCTTTTGACACCAATCGGCGGCACGCTGATACTGTTCCACAGAGATATAGGCTCGCGACAGATAGGCCATATAACGCCAGCGGATTGGATCACGTGGGTTCAAGATCAATGCTTTTTCCATAAGCCCAATGCCTTCTTCCGTCCGGCCGACAAGATCAAGACGATTTCCCGCAGCCATGACCGCGTGGGCAAAATTGGGGTTCAACTCCACCGCTTGCAAGGCCTCAGACAGACCCAATTCAGTTTCCTCCGCCCATATATGGACCGTTCCGAGGGCGAGATGAGCCAATGCCGAAGCGCTATCCAGCGAGACCGCCCGACGCCCCGCTTCAAAGCCGTTACGCAGGGAAGTTTGCGGATCATCATTGCAATCGAACATCACTTCCTTGGCGTAACACCAACTAAGACGGGCCCAGGCATCAGAGTAGTTGGGGTCAATATCGAGCGCGGACTGGAACATCTTCATCGCCGCAGCGGTTCCCGCGCACGTTTCATCATTGAATATCGCCATGCCACGAAGATAATGATCCCAGGCATTCAGGTCTTCGGTCGGCTTGTTGGTCGAACGCCTGTTTTCAAAAGATTCCAGTTCCGGGACAATGATGGCGGCGATGTGATTGGTAATTTCATCCTGAACGTCAAAAATATCTTCCAGTTGCCGGTCAAATTTTTCTGCCCAAACGTGATGGCCGCTATTGGCGTCGATAAGCTGGGCGGTGATCCGTAGCCGATTACCAGCCTTGCGAACACTTCCTTCCATGACGTATTGAACGCCTAAATCTTCTGCGACTTGCTGGGCCGGAACCGGTGAGACCTTGTAAGTAAAAACCGAATTTCGGGCAATCACCGGAATCGAGCGCCATTGCGAAAGAGCCGTGATAATGTCCTCTGTCAGGCCGTCTGAAAAGTATTCCTGATCGGGGTCGTCACTCATGTTGGTAAATGGCAGGATGGCGATTGATGGCTGCTTTGTCTCACCCGGCACAGAGTCACTATTGGCAACGTCTAAATCTTCAGGGCTCGCAGGCCAATGCCAGACACGAATAGGTCGTGCGATATTTTTGAAATTGCTATCGCCGCCGTCCTGAAAATCGATGCCGACCTTTCCGTCAATCTGGTCGTGTACGGCAGCCGAGATACAAATGCCCCCCGGTACGGCAGCCGATTCCAGGCGTGCGGCAAGATTGACCCCGTCCCCGTAGACCTCGCCGCGGTCTTCGATCACATCACCGAGATTAATACCGATGCGAATTTGCACCTGTTCACCGTCGGGTAAACCAGAATTTTCCCCGGCAAGTTTTGTCTGAATGCTCGCTGAACTGTCAATTGCCTGCACAACACTGGGGAAGGTAGCCAAAACGGCGTCGCCGGCATAACGCAACACGGTGCCGCCGGACGCGCCAATGTTTTGCGTGACACCGTCCAACAACTCCATAACCCGGCGGTGAGTGCCTTCTTCATCCATGCCGGTCAGGCGGCTGTAACCAGCCACGTCGGCATAGAATATGGTCACGAGTTTACGGGTGGCGCTCATTAAAAAGCTCCTTCACAAGCAACCTACTCTAACCATATAAGTCGGCATAAGGAATTAGAGAACCTGCAACCGCGGCAGCTTAAATCACATCATCGCCGACAAACGGGTTTGTCTTGCGCTCGGCCCCGAAGGTTGAGGCTTGGCCGTGGCCGGGGATGAAGGTGACATCATCGCCCAGCGGCCACAGGCGGCCGGTGATAGAATCGAGCAGGTCCTGATGATTGCCGCGGGGGAAATCGGTGCGCCCGATGGAACCCTGAAACAGCACATCCCCAACCAGTGCCAGATGCTGATCGGGTTGATAAAAAACAACGTGGCCCGGTGTGTGGCCCGGGCAATGGATGACATCGAAGCTGACCTTTCCAACACTGACTTTATCGGCGTTTTCAAGCCAGCGTTCGGGGGTGAAAGCGCGCCCTTCGGGAAAGCCAAACTGCAGGGTTTGTTCGGGCAGTTGCTGGATCCAGAAATCATCATCCTTGTGCGGCCCTTCGATGG
Organism: Rhodospirillaceae bacterium; assembly: GCA_018662005.1. Lineage (NCBI taxonomy): Bacteria > Pseudomonadati > Pseudomonadota > Alphaproteobacteria > Rhodospirillales > Rhodospirillaceae > Rhodospirillaceae bacterium. Next base: position 13,690 of record JABJHA010000033.1, read on the forward strand.
GCACAGACAGGCGTTCGGCCAACTCCGCAGCACCGCCAGCGTGATCGAGATGGCCATGGGTGATCAGGATTTTCTCAATGGTGACGTTGTTTTCTTCGGCAACACTGATGAGCTGCTCAATATCGCCGCCAGGATCAACAAACGCCCCCAGCATGGTTTGCGTACACCACAACAAGGTGCAGTTCTGATCGAAAGCGGTAACCGGGATGACAACAGCTTTCATCAGTCACGCTCATCCAGCCAGGCCATCTGAATGGCCTCCAGCGTTTTCTCATTGGATTTTTCCGGATCATCGTCAAAACCGGGCAGCGCCTGCACCCATTTCCACAAATCCGTAAAGCGCAAGTTAACCACATCGACATCCGGGTGGGCGTCTTCAAGTTCGATGGCGATATCGTGAACGTCGACCCACTTCATAAAGCTTAATCCACCAGCATGTTTCGGGTTGCCGCAGGCAGGGTAACACTGAGACCGTCAAGTTCGTCGGTCATCTTGATCTGGCAGCCAAGTCTCGAGGTATGGGTCAGGCCAAAGGCCAGGTCGAGCATGTCTTCTTCTTCTTCCGAAGCCTCACCCAGTTTGTCGAACCATTCCTGGTCGACAATGACATGACAGGTCGAACAGGCCAGCGAGCCTTCACAGGCGCCTTCAAGATCAATGTCGTTCTTGTGGGCTACTTCAAGCACCGACAAACCGTTCGGGGCATCGACTTCTTTTTTTGTTCCGTCGCCCGCGACGAAGGTAATTTTGGGCATCGAGTGGTTCTCCTGAAAATCAAATAAACGAAATATATCGGGCCTTTTAACCTTTAGAGGCCTGTTCATCAAGGGCGTCAATTTCAACACCGCGCAGGGCCGAACGGATACCCCGGTCCATGCGCTTTTCGGCAAATGCTTTGGTCGCCTCTTCCAACTGTTCGGCCGCTGCTGTGATGGTATCGCGCTGATCGCCCTTTGAGGCTTCCTCAAGGCTTTGAACGACGGCCTTGATGGCATTGAATTCATCATCGCTAAGCAAATGCCCGTCATTGGAAAGGGCCGCTGATACGGCATTGAGATTACGCCCGGCTTCAACCTTGGTTTCGGCAAGCAGACGGGCTTCCATGTCATCCTTGGCGTTTTTCATGCTGTCGTACAGCATATCCGCCATTTCCTCTTCGCTGAGGCCGTAGGATGGCTTGACGGCGACTTCCGCCTCGATACCGGTGGTTTCTTCACCGGCCGTTACGGTCAACAAACCGTCGGCATCGACCGCGAAAGTCACCCTTATACGGGCAGCCCCCGCCGTCATCGGCGGAATGCCGTGTAAATCGAAACGCGCGAGGGACCGGTTTTGGTCAACCATTTCCCGATCACCCTGAACCACGTGAACCGCCATCGCACTTTGACCATCCATGTAAGTAGTGAATTCCTGAGCCTTGGCGACCGGGATCGGGGTGTTTCGGGGGATCACCTTTTCGACCAGCCCACCCATGGTTTCGAGCCCCAGACTGAGCGGTGTGACATCGAGCAACAAGGTGTCCGATCCAACTGTCAGGGCTTCGGCCTGCAAGGCCGCGCCGATGGCGACAACCTCGTCCGGGTCGATGTCGGCCAAGGGTTCCTTGGCAAACAAGGCGGCGACCTTCTTGCGGACCAGTGGTACCCGCGTCGAGCCGCCAACCAGGACCACGCCCTTGACCTGTTCCGGGGTGACATTGGCGTCTTCCATCACCGATTTGCAAATGTCCTGGGTGTGGGTGACCAAATCTTCGACCAACCCGTCGAAGGTGGCGCGATCAAAAAAATGTTTGGACTGGACACCATCAATATCCAGCACCCACTCGCCGCTTTGGGCGTCGCTCAGGCATTCCTTGGCCAGCCTGGCCGTCATCAGCGCCATCTTAACATCGCTACCGGTCAGTTCCTTATCACCGGTGCGCTCGCCAATAAAATGTTCGGCGATGGCGTGATCAAAATCATCACCACCCAAAGCCGCGTCGCCGCCGGTGGCGAGTACCTGAAAGACGCCTTTTTCCATGCGCAGGATAGAAATATCAAAGGTTCCGCCGCCCAGGTCGTATACGGCGTAAACACCTTCTGCCTCCATATCCAGGCCATATGCCAGGGCAGCGGCGGTCGGTTCATTGACCAGCCGCAGGACTTCAATTCCGGCCAGCCGGGCGGCGTCCTTGGTAGCGCTGCGGGCGGCATCATCAAAATAGGCAGGTACCGTGATCACGGCCTGATCGACGATATGGCCCAAATGTTCTTCAGCCCGTTCTTTCAGAGCGCTGAGGATATCGGCAGAAATTTTCACTGGCGTCAGTTTATGTCCGGCGACGTTCAGGCGAACCATGCCGGTTTCACCTTCGGGTTGCGGATCGATATCGAAGGGCAGCACCCCAGCCAGGGATTTGACATCTTCAACACCGCGGCCCATCAATCTTTTAATGGAACCGACGACACATTCAGGCCGATCGAGCAGCAAATTGCGCGCCATGCCGCCAACGATTGCAGAACCGTCAGGTGCGTAGGCCACGACGGACGGCACCAGGGCCTTGCCATCATCGTCACGCAGGACTTCGGGCTTGCCCTCTGAACTGATGGCGACGACGGAATTTGTGGTCCCAAGGTCAATACCAACGGCCAGCCGTTCATCACCAGCGTGGGGTGCCGGTGTTGCGCCGGGTTCGTGAATTTGCAGCAAGGTCGCCATAACGCTTAGATCAACTTCATTCTGTGGATGCGGGTTTCTTCGGACAGCTTTTGTAAATACTTCAGCCGTGTCGTTAATTTACACGCACCTTCGATATCATCATCTTTGAACAGTTTGGAAAGCTGCTCGATACAGACCTTGATGTCGTCCTGGGCGCGGTTTGACAGAACATCGACCTGGTCCGTGGTTTCGGCTTCTGCCAGGGCTTCGCGCAGTTCCATGGTTTCCATCAATAAAGCCTGATCGTTGACCAGATTGCAGCCTTCGGGCAGCACCCCTATGCCACGCAGGTGAACCAGATAATCGGCCCTTTTCAGCGGCTCTTTCAGAGTTTCATAGGCGTCGTTGATGGCTGTTGCCTGAAGCTGGCTTATGGCCTTTTCCTGAGGGCTGCGGGTGGCGAAGCGGTCCGGGTGAAGGTGGCGCTGAAGATCAAAATAAAGCTGATCAAGATCGGCAACATTGACATCAAAGGAAACCGCCAGGCCGAGGCGCTGGAAATGGTCGATTTGCCCCGGTGGCTGCACCGCCCCGCAAGTCTCGCATAAAGGAATGACCTGCGTTACAGGGCCCTTGCACGACCAGCAGGCAATGACGCCGGCTTCGTCTGCGGAAGCTTTTTCAGCAGTGCTGTCAGGGCCATCCATGGGTATTGCCGTTTCCTTTAATACAACTTGGGACCGTCCCTGATTGGCAGAAACGGTCCCATTTATTATAACGTCATGACGATTTTATACGTGGAAGGATTCACCGCAACCGCAGCGACCCTTTTCGTTGGGGTTTGAGAACACAAAGCCGGATTCCAGTTTGTCTTCGACGTAGTCCATTTCGGTACCAATAATAAACATGGTCGCCTTCGGGTCGATCAGAATGGTCACACCCTTGTCTTCAAGGATTTCATCGAACGGCCCCTTCTCGTCGGCGAATTCAAGAGTATAGGACATGCCTGAACAGCCTTTGGTGCGAACCCCGATGCGGATGCCTGTGGACGGCTTGCCGCGTCCATCAAGCAGAGCCTGGACCTGTTTTGCAGCAGCGTCGCTAACCGTCATCATTGCCGGACGTTCATTCATCTCTCGGGATTCTCCATCTTCAATTCAAAGACACCTTATTCGGCGGCTTCGCTTGTGGATTCTTTCTTTGACCTGTAATCCGTGATCGCAGCCTTGATCGCATCTTCGGCCAAAACAGAGCAATGCACCTTGACCGGCGGCAAGGCCAGTTCATGGGCAATGTCAGTGTTCTTGATTTCGGCCGCTTCATCAAGGGTTTTACCTTTGACCCACTCGGTCACAAGCGAGCTTGAAGCGATTGCCGAACCACAGCCGAAAGTCTTGAACTTGGCATCTTCAATGATGCCGTCTTCATCGACCTTGATCTGCAACTTCATGACATCGCCGCACGCCGGTGCGCCGACAAGACCGGTGCCGACGCCGGTGTCGTCTTTATCAAGAATCCCGACATTGCGAGGATTTTCGTAGTGATCAAGCAACTTGTCGCTATAAGCCATTTTGTCTTCTCCGTTCGCTTGCCTGAGGAAATACCCGGCAATCATCAATTAATTCAGTGATCAGCCCATTCAATGGACTTTAAATCGATACCTTCCTGGGCCATGTCCCAAAGCGGGCTCATTTCGCGCAGGCGTGTGACTTCCGTAGCAATCTTTTCGACCGCGTAATCGACTTCCTCTTCGGTGGTGAAACGACCAAGGCCGATCCGCAGTGACGTATGGGCGAGCTCTTCCTCCACGCCCAGGGCGCGCAATACGTAGGATGGTTCAAGGGAAGCCGATGTGCAGGCCGAACCGCTGGAAACAGCCAGGTCATTGACGCCCATCATCAGGCCCTCGCCTTCCACATAAGCAAAACTGAGGTTCAGGTTGCCAGGAATCCGGTGTTCAAGATCGCCGTTCAGATAGACTTCGCTGAGCCGGTCATTGATGCCGGCATGGAAGCGGTCACGCAACATTTTCAGGCGTTCGGCCTCTGCCCCCATTTCCTTTTCGGCAAGGGCGCAGGCTTCACCAATACCGACACATAGCGGTGTCGGCAGGGTCCCCGAACGCATCCCGCGTTCCTGACCACCACCATTAATCATGGCGACAACCCGAACCCGGGGACGGCGGCGGACGTAAAGCACACCGATGCCCATGGGACCATAGAGTTTGTGACCGGAAATGCTCATCAGGTCGATGTTCATGTCGTCCACATCAAGGGGAATTTTACCGGCACCCTGCGCCGCGTCAGTGTGGAAGAAAACACCATTCTCGCGACACAGCGCGCCGATTTCCTTAATGGGCTGGATAACACCGATTTCGTTATTGACCGCCATGATCGAAACCATCAGGGTTTTATCGGTGATCGCCTCGGCCAGTTTATCAAGCTCGATCAAACCGTTTTCCTGAACCGGCAGATAGGTGATGTCGAAGCCATCCTGTTCGAGATGGCGGCAGGTATCGAGCACACACTTGTGTTCGGTAACACAGGTGATGATGTGATTTTTTCGATCCTTGTAGAATTGACCGACGCCCTTCAAGGCCAGATTGTTGGATTCGGTAGCACCGGATGTGAAAATAATTTCCTTAGGTGTCGCACCGATCAGCGAGGCAACTTGAGCCCGCGCTTCCTCAACCACATCTTCGGCGTCCCAGCCATAATGATGGGTTCTGGAATGGGGATTGCCAAAACGTTCAGAGAAAAACGGCAGCATTTTTTCGACCACCCTGGGATCGGTCGGCGTCGTCGCCTGATAATCCAGATACAAGGGTGCGTCTTTACTCCAGTGGCCTTTTGTCGTGCTCATAATTTTATCTTTTTCCTGCTTCAATTCTTAAATGTTCAACGCTTAGATAGGTATTGTTTACGCCTTCGCCAAGGGCCTATTCAGGCCGCCGGGCTGGAAATTTCATGTTTCGCCTGACGATCATACAAATCGTTCCAGGCGGCCAGAAAAGTTGTCACATCATCGGCTGTGCTCGACCAGCCCAGTGATACCCGAACCGCACAGCCTGCGACCTCGTCAGACATGCTCATTGCCTTCAGGACACCGGACGCCTTGGTTTTGCCTGAAGAACAGGCCGAACCGGCGCTGATCCCAACACCGGCCAGATCAAAGGCCATAACCTGGGTCTGGCTATCGACGCCGGGCATGGTCAGACACGTCGTATTGGGAAGCCGCTCAACACCTTCACCCATAATTGTCGCCCGGGGTTCAATATTCCTGACGCCTTGCTCAATAGCATCGCGCAAGTCAGCCAGCCGGGCAAAGTCCTGAAGTCCCGCACGGGCGGCGGCGGCGGCGGCGCCAAGGCCTGCAATACCAACCAGATTTTCAGTGCCGACCCGGTAACCACGTTCCTGTCCACCGCCAAATTGCATACCGCTAATCTCGGCCCCTGTCATGGTTCCAATGCCGGGCACAATCAACGCCCCGGCACCTGAGGGACCGCCAATCTTATGGGCCGATATGGTCATCATGTCGACGCCCAGATCGACCACATCTACGGCGATTTTTCCGGCTGCCTGTATGGCGTCACAGTGGACCAGCGCCCGGTGTCGATGGGCAATAGCGACAACATCCTTAACGGGTGCAATAACGCCGGTTTCGTTATTGGCCAGCATCACAGAAACAAGGGCCGGGGTATTATCGGCCAACAGGCGTTCTTCAAGGCGATCAAGATCGACGATGCCATTTTCATCAACCGGAATAATCTCTCCACCGCCAGCCAGAACGGAAGGGTGCTCAACGGCGGAAATCAATCGCCGGGTCCGGGCTGATCCTTCCAAGGCGAGGTTGTTGGCTTCGGTGCCGCCACTGGTAAAGATCACATCGGCAGGTTCGGCGTTTAGCAGTGCGGCAACGTCGCTACGGGCCTGCTCCATTGTCTTTCGGGCCGCCCGGCCCGGCCCATGCACGGACGAAGGATTACCAACAGCGGCCAGCACAGACGTAACCGCCCGAACAGCTTCGGGCCGTGCCAGCGTCGTCGCATTATGATCCAGATAGACGTAATCGCTCATGTTAGCCCGCTGTCCTCAACGCTTAAAATAATTACTGGGCTGCAGCAATGGACGTCTCGTCGTCCTTGTGCGGTGCCAAATGTAATCCGCTTGTTCCAAGAACCCGACGCTCGCAAACATCGGCAAGGGAAACAGAATTCAGATAAAGGGTGATCTGATTTGTTAGCTCCTGCCAAAGGTCATGGGTCAGACAACGGCTTTTATCGTGCAGACAACCTTCGGCTGAACCCGGTTCACAACGAGTCGCCGAAACGGTTTCGTCAACGGCAGTAATGATATCCGATACCCTCAGGTCTTCATAAGATCGGGCAAGCAGATAACCACCGCCGGGGCCACGGACACTCTTGACCAACCCGCAACGGCGCAATTTTCCGAACAACTGCTCCAGATATGAAAGCGAAATCTCCTGACGTTCAGCAATATCAGCCAGGGAAACCGCCTTACCCTTTTCTGCTGAACAACTTGCCAGATCGACCATGGCCATAACGGCGTAGCGTCCTTTTGTGCTTAGTTTCACGTTCTCTCTCCTCGTCGTTAAAAAGCGCTCAAGACTTCCCCCCGGAAGCCCTGGCCGCGTTGCTTTTGCTCATCTTGTCGTCTGCTTGTTCCCCATCCAGACGAGTTTCCATTTCTTCGATATGTGTCATGAGCGTGGTTACCTGTTGGCGTAAATCCTCGATCGTGCGCAGCACCGGATCCGGGCATCCTTCAACCGGCTCGCCGTATGCGACAAATTCTTTAGCCTTGGTCTTGTCGCGGGGCATGACGACACGAGCCGGAATACCAACAGCGGTGACTCCGGCAGGGATATCCTTGTGGACAACCGCGTTGGCGCCAACACGAGCGCCTTCGCCAATGGTAATGGGGCCCAGAACCTGGGCGCCGGAACCAATAATCACATCGTTGGCAAGGGTTGGGTGGCGCTTCTGATTGACTTGAGCGTGTGATTCGATGGACGGCGACACGCCGCCCAGGGTGACACCCTGGTACAGGGTCACGTCATCACCAATAATGGATGTCTCGCCGATGACAATTCCGCTGCCATGGTCGATCACGAAGCGACGGCCAATAGCCACGCCGGGATGAATTTCGATCATCGTCAAAAGCTTGCCGATTGAAGAAATAAACCGCGCCAATAGCCGCCAGTTGTTGCGCCACAACATATTTGTCAGGCGATAAAACAGCAAGGCGTGGTAGCCCGGATAGCAAAGGGCGACCTCTATTCTGGATTGGGCCGCAGGATCACGAGCCAAAAAGGCATCGATATCTTCTTTAAATCTCTTGAAAATCATCAGTTTATCTTTATATCTGTGGCAGCGATTCAGTCTGGAGACGTTGCCAAACGTGCACCAAAGGCACCCAACCATTTTACAGCCCTAACATGAGTGCAATATAATATACCCGACTTCCACAGTCAAGTATTTGCCTTAAATTTATATTTTCCGCGGCCTTTGCAACCCTAATATGGATATTGATTTAGCCGCTTTCACCCCTGCTTCAACCTTTTCAAGAGTCAGACAGCACCATGCCTGAAGTTATTTTCAACGGTCCCGAAGGTCGCCTCGAAGGCCGTTATCAGCACGCAAAAAAGCCGGGCGGCCCCATTGCTCTCGTCCTTCATCCCCACCCTTTGCATGGTGGCACCATGAACAACAAGGTGACTTATGCCTTGTATCAAACCTTCGTCAAACGAGGTTTTTCGGTTCTCCGCTTTAATTTCCGCGGCGTCGGACGCTCGCAGGGACAATTTGACAGTGGTATCGGTGAAATGAGCGACGCGGCATCAGCCCTGGACTGGATGCAGACACATAATCCCAACGCCCAGACCTGTTGGATTGCCGGATTCTCGTTCGGCGCCTGGATCGCCATGCAGTTGATGATGCGGCGTCCGGAAATCGGTGGCTTTATTTCCCTGGCCCCACCTGCGGATGCTTATGACTTCACCTTCCTTGCCCCCTGCCCGGCTTCCGGTCAGATCATCCACGGCGACAAGGATGAAGTGGTCCCCAGGGAAGCTGTCGACAAATTGGCCCAGAAGCTATCGAGTCAGAAGAACATCGTCATCGATTACGAAACCGTTCCCGGTGCCGATCATTTCTTCTCGACCAAAATGGACGTCATGAACAAGCTTGTCGGCAATTATATCGATAAAGCGTTTTCGGAAAAAGCCGCTTAAGTTCAGCTCTCATACAAGATTCCACCATTTAAGGGTCGCGGGGCTCCTGTTGTTCCCGGAAGACTTAACGGCATCCCGTAAAAAGAACGAATGGCGAGGAAGGCGAAGGCCTGTGCCTCAAGGGCATCGCCATTCAAATCAACGGCCTCGATTGGGTCAACCGGGGTTCCCAAGGAGCGGGTCATTAATTCCATCAGGGTTCCATTCAGGCGACCGCCGCCGCAGACCAGCCAGCGTTTCGCCGGTTCGGGAAAATGCTCCTGGCCGTGGACAATTGCTGCAACGCTAAAGGCGCTCAAGGTGGCCGCCCCGTCCTCCGCCGATAAGCCTGAAACACTTTGTATGGCGTCGGCAAAATCGTCCCGGTCAAGAGATTTTGGCGGCGTTTTAGCAAAGTACGGGTTATGGAGCAAAGCCAACAAGACATCCTGGTCAAGGGTGCCGCCACGGGCCAATCTGCCGCCTTCGTCCATGGGTCGGCCAATGGCCTCGCGCACCCAGTCATCAATCAGGGCATTGCCGGGACCGGTATCGAAGGCAAGAATTTCAGGATTTTCCGCACTGCCGCCTTGTCCAATCCAGGTGACATTGGCAACGCCGCCAACATTTAGTACGGCCAGCGGTTTTTCCAGCTCACTGGTCATGGCCAGATGATAGAGCGAAGCGAAGGGTGCACCCTGCCCGCCTTTGGCGACATCATTTAACCTGAAATCACCAACCACGTTGATTCCGGTTTTCGCCGCCAGCAATGCCGGGTCGCCAATCTGCACGGTTAGGCGCTGATCGGGCCGGTGCACGGTGGTGTGACCATGAAAGCCGATCAGGTCAATATCTTCAGGTGACAATCCATTATCATCAAGCAGCCGACCCACGACCTCCACATGACGCAAGGTCAGCTCGGTTGCGACATCGGCAACCCCCGGTGCGTCAGCATCCTGGCCCAGGCAATCGCGTAAGCGCTGGCGGAAATCAGGATCATAGGGCACGCTTGCCACGGCCCCGAATTGCAGCAGGCGTTCGCCGTCGCTTTCTATCACCGCCGCGTCAATACCATCGAGTGAGGTCCCGCTCATCAGGCCAAGGGCTGTCAGTGGTTGATGCTGTGTCATTTTTCCGTATCCTGCCTCCTCAGCACCGTTGTATGGTGCCCCGTCTTTCCAACAAGTTAAAGAAGCGACCAAAAAATGACCAGCCACCGTTCAGACTTTATCCGCAACGTCATCGAGCGCGGTTACATGCACCAGTGCACGGATCTTGACGCGCTCGACAAGCTGGCCGAGAGCAAGATCGTTTCCGCCTATATCGGCTTTGACTGCACGGCACCAAGCCTGCACGCCGGGAGTCTCGTTCAGATAATGATGCTGCGGCTGTTGCAACGCTGCGGCCACAAACCGATCGTCCTGATGGGCGGTGGCACGACAAAGGTCGGCGACCCTTCGGGCAAAGATGAAAGCCGCCAGCTTCTCGACGACGACGCCATCGCCGCCAACATGGCTAGTATCAAAGACGTGTTTGCCAAGTTTCTGACCTTCGGCCCTGATGGCGAAGAGGGGGGCCCCACCGACGCCATCATGGTCAATAACGACGACTGGCTAAAAGGCATTCAATATATTGATTTCCTGCGCGATTACGGTCGTCATTTTTCGGTCAACCGGATGCTCGGCTTTGAGTCCGTAAAAATCAGACTTGAGCGCGAACACAATCTGAGCTTCCTCGAATTCAACTACATGATTCTGCAGGCTTATGATTTCCTTGAACTGAGTCGCCGCCATGATTGCCTGTTGCAAATGGGTGGATCGGACCAGTGGGGTAATATTGTGGGCGGTGTCGATTTGGGACGCCGCCTCGACCAGCGCGAGATGTTCGGCCTGACAACGCCGCTTTTGACCACGTCCTCAGGCGCAAAGATGGGCAAGACTGCGGCGGGCGCCGTGTGGCTCAACGCCGACATGCTGAAGCCCTATGATTACTGGCAATACTGGCGCAACACCGAAGACGCCGATGTGGGTAAATTCCTGCGCCTGTTTACGGATCTGGAACTCGAAGAAATTGCCGAACTGGAAAGCCTGGAAGGCGCCGAACTTAACGAGGTCAAGAAAAGGCTGGCGACGGAAGTGACCGCCATGTGCCATGGCCAACAAGCCGCCGAAGAAGCCGCCGAAACGGCAAGACAGACCTTCGAGGAAGGCGCTCTGGGCGATGGCTTGCCCAGCACAGACGTTGCCAAGGCCGATCTGGAGGCCGGAATTGCCGTCTTTGAACTGTTCAAGATCGCCGGTCTGGCTTCCTCAAACGGCGAGGCCCGCAGATTGATCAAGGGCGGTGGAGCACGCCTAAATGACGAGAAAATCAGCGATGAAACCCTGATCGTTACCTTAGGCGACGCCAATGCTGACGGGATCATCAAGCTATCGGCAGGCAAAAAACGCCACGCCCTGATCAAACCGGTTTAATCCCTACCTGGACAACACAATGCCCGATATATAAGCCGGGGCCGGTGGGCGATTGCCTGCTGCGGCGACGCCGATAAAGACGACCTGGGTTTTGCCGGCATCGTCCTTTGGCCAGCTTCGGTGGTAGAGGTCATAAAGGTCAACGGTTTCCAGCCACCACGACCCGGCATTCTCCCGCCCTCCCCTGACGCTGTATCGTGGGGCGGCCCGGTTGTCAGATTCCGGGGGCGGTGACAAGGTTCCGCGTTGCAGCGCCGACTCACCCCAAGTCAGGGACAGCGCCCGGTCGTGGGCAGGCAGGTCACTACCCAACCAGCGCAACGGCTCACTACCGCGGCTTGGGCTTTCCGGGTCGCCGCCATAAAAACCGACAACCAGACGCACCGGGTGGTATCCGGTTGTTGAGGGCGGTTCGATATTCCATGACCAACTGAGAAACGGCGTTGCCAGCATCATCGCCTGGGTGCGCCTGACAACAACAAACGAATCCGAACCATTGGTGACCTTAAGGGACGGAACCCCCTGCATGTCCATGATTTGAAGCTGATTTTCATCAAGCTCGCCATCTTTTTCAATTGCCCAATCGCCAGGCAACTCTACGGGCGAAAATCCGGGAAATGGCCCTAGCACCTGCAATAATCCTTCAGGGGCGACACTCGCCTGGGGGACGATGGCGCAACCTGACGCCCAACTCAACAAAAGCAGAGACAGCACGACAGTTTTTAGGGGACCACTCATTACTGTTTCTGATTGTCCAGGGCATGAAGAATATCCTGGGCTTGCATCCAACCGATAGATCCTTGTTTCAGCAACCCGGCGGCGCGCTCGGCGTGAAATCTTGCGTCAGCTGGTTTATTGGTCAGCAATGCTGCCTCCCCAAGGGCCAGTGAACTTTCACCCCGTTTGCCCATTTTCCCATAGGCCGTACCCAGCAACCGCCAAGTGAAGGGGTCTGTGCTATCTGCGCCTGTGGCAATCAGAAGATTTGAAACGGCCCTTTCAAGTTGTTCCGGGTCACCAACTTCCAGTTGTACCTGACCCAGAGAACGCCGCAGCAAGGCGGAACCCGGGGCCAGAAACGCCGCTTTTTCATAGTAAGGGAGTGATTCGGAGATGCGGCCATTTTCAAACAGCATCTGACCTTTGAGTTCCTGAAAATAAGGATCGGCGGGTCGCTCTGCTATCAAACCATCAATCAGGGGGATCGCCCGTTCCAGGTCAGGTCGCCTGTAGTAGGCAATAGCCCGCGCATAACGCGCCTCAAGGCTTGGATCGTCCTCTTTATAGGTGCGCAGGGTTCGTGATACGGGATTAAGGAAAGCTTCAAGTTTGGCTTTCATACGACCATGGCGTTCCTCGAATCCCGGTGGCTCCGGCCTATCGGTATTGGGTGAGCGGAGGATAAAATTTTCGACCGCAACTTTACGTTCGCGGGTGAGCGGGTGAGAGCGGTAATAGGGATCCTGACGGGTCACACTCAACAATTCCTGATCACCAAGAATTTCAAAAAATTCCAGCATCCCGTTTGCCGACTGCTGTGTTGCATCAAGAAAGCGCATGGCCGCAGCATCAGCAGCGCTTTCCTGAGTGCGGCTGTATTGCAGGAAGTTCCGTGTCCCCATCTGTTGACCACCGGCGATGATCGCTGAACCGACATCACCGCGACCGCTCATGACCGCGACACCACCCAGCACCATCGCCAGAATACTGGCCGCTGAGCTCTTTTTCATGGCGTCACGGGTACGCGAAAGGTGACCACCGGCGATATGGCCGGTTTCATGGGCAATAACGCCAATGACCTGCCCGGCATTCTGACTGCGAATTAAAAGTCCGGTGTTAAGGAACAATTTTTGACCGCCGGCAACAAAGGCATTCAGGGTCTTGTCGTTGACAAGGTAAATGTTAATAGCCGAAGGTTCCAAACCCGCTGCCTGGAATAGTGGCGTTGCGTAGACACGAATGGTATTTTCTATTTCCGCATCGCGAACAAACGACAACTTCCGGGCTTCGGCTTTTGCTGGTACAAAACTCGTAAGGGCCAGACACAGAAGTAACATCAACAACCTGAAGGTAATTGACGGACGCATGATTTTTAAAAGACCAAAAAATATTGTCATCACTGCAAAAGGTAGTGATCACCGCCGTTGCAGTCAATTCAAGGGTATGGGTGCGCTGCTGTTGGCATCATTGCTGACACTGACAGGATGTGAATCTATAAACCAATTCAGCGATGATCTGGTTGAACTGGGTAGAGGCGCTGTGCAATTTGACACCTTTGACCCGGAAAGTTTCAAAGGCGGCCTGGCAACTGATGAGCCCCATGCCGCACTGGCTGGCCGGGATGTTCTGGAAGCTGGCGGCAATGCCGTTGACGCGGCCACAGCCATCTATTTCAATCTGGCGGTCACCATGCCCTCTACGGCCGGACTTGGTGGTGGCGGGGTTTGCATTGTTCATGACGCCCAGAGCAATGAAACAAAGGTTCTTCAATTTCTGGCCAAGGCCGGGCAAAACGATAATCAAGGCAGACGCGCCAATGCGGTGGCCGCGAATCTGGCTGGATTTCATGCCCTTCACGCCCGTTACGGACGCCTGCCCTGGGCCCAGCTTGTTGCCCCGGCTGAAGGTTTGGCCCGTTTTGGTGTTAAAGTTTCACGCGCCTTTTCTCATGACCTGAAAAAAATTGGCGACGCCCTGCTGGTCGAGCCCGACGCGCGCCGGATTTTTGGACGACCGGTCGTTGGTGGTTTGTTGCAAGAAGGCGATAAGTGGATACAACCGAATCTGGCTAACGTGCTTGGCAGTATTCGGGAAAGTGGCGCAGCGGCCCTGTATCGCCAACCCGGGGCCGATAACTTCGCCGCCGCCGTCAACGCTGGTGGCGGGGCGCTAAGCGCCAGTGATCTGATAAATTTCAAGCCGGTATGGCGCAACCCGATCCAGGTGCCCCTGGGTGACATTTCTGTTCATTTCGCTCCGCCCCCTGCTGCCGGGGGCGCCGTTGCTGCCGAAATGCTGGCGATGATGCTGGACAACCGGCGCTTCAATGAAAGTCCGCCCGATGTGCGGCCTCATCTGATCATCGAAACGGCTATCCGGGCTTACGGTGACCGTAGCCGCTGGATGCGTCCTGACGGTGAAAGTTCCGTTGAATCATTCGACCTTGTCTCGGCATCCCGGTTAGCGCCGCTGATGAGCACCTACAACCCGGACAGCCATGTTCCCGCAAGCTCGCTAAACCCTGCTCCTGTTGAAATGCGCGAAGATCCTTCGGCGACGACCTTTGCCGTCATGGATGGCGACGGCGCGGGTATTGCCTGCGCCTTGACCATGAATGGACTGTTTGGCAACGGACTGATCGCCAAAGGTAGCGGTATTTTAATGGCTGCAGCGCCGGGAAGCGGAGGCCGGGGCCCTGTTTCTTTGGGACCCATGCTGGCTGTCGATCACTTTACCAACGATTTCTTTTTTGCCGGCGCTGCCGCGGGCGGGGTTACGGCGCCAACCTCTTTGATATCGGTAGCCATGTCCACTGCTGTCAATGTGGAGGGTCTTGAAAGCGCCATGCAGGCCAAGCGCCTGCATAACAGTGGCAACCCGGATATTGTCTATTACGAACAAGGTTATGACGAAGCCGCTATTGAAGTTTTAATCAGCAAAGGCCATACGGTTGCCGCGACGCCTTCATTGGGAAGGGTCAATGCTGTCGGCTGCCTGCAGGGCCTTCCTTTTGACCCCAACAGTTGCGAAGCGGTCACCGACCCCAGGGGATACGGCCTGGGCTTGAAGATCGACCAATAACCCAATGGCCTTAAAGACTGCAAAACGCGGGACCATACCGCCGTTTATTGTCATGGACGTCATGGCGGCGGCCAGCGAGCGCGAAGCGTCGGGAAAAGATGTTCTTCATATGGAAGTTGGCCAACCCGGCACACCGGCCCCAGGCATGGTGCGTGACGCGGCACGCACCGCCCTTGATAATGATCGCATTGGCTACACCCTTGCCCTTGGCATCCCGCCTTTACGCAAGCGCCTGTCGCAGCACTACAAGGACATGTACGGCCTTGACGTGACAAGCGACCGGATGGTCGTCACGACCGGTTCTTCGGGTGCTTTTGTGGTTTCTTTCTTAAGCGTATTTGACAGTGGCGACCGGGTTGCCCTGGCTGATCCAGGTTATCCTGCTTACCGCAATATTTTGAAATCTCTGGGTATTGAAGTCGTGGGTATTCCGGTCGGTCCCGAAACCAACTTTCAACCGACGCCTGACGTCCTTGAAAATATCGAAGGTGACCTGGACGGCCTGATTATCGCCAGCCCGTCAAATCCGACAGGTACAATGATCGCCCGGGACGAAATGATAGCGCTTGTCCAATACTGCAAAGAGCACGGCATCCGACTGATTTCAGATGAAATTTATCACGGTGTAACATATGAAAATGCAGCCTGCTCGGCGCTTGAATTCAGCGATGACGCGATCATCATCAACAGTTTTTCAAAATATTTTTCAATGACCGGTTGGCGGTTGGGATGGATGGTGGTGCCGGAATCCTTGCTGCGTTCGGTAGAGTGCCTGTCACAAAACCTGTTCATATCGCCACCGACATTATCTCAACTGGCAGGTGTTGCGGCCTTCGATTGTTACGAAGAACTGGATGGACTTGTCGCCAATTACAAACGCAATCGGGATCTGTTGCTGGAAATGTTGCCAAAAGCCGGGTTCGACAAATTGTCTCAGGCGGAGGGCGCCTTTTATTTGTATGCAGATGTCGCCCATCTGACCAATGACAGTGAAGAATTTTGCCGCCGCTGCCTGGCCGAAACCGGGGTCGCCATTACACCGGGTATCGACTTTGATCCCCAGCGCGGCAACCGTACCGTCCGTTTTTCTTTCGCCGGTCCCTATGAAGAAATGGCCGAAGCCGCCAAACGCCTGATCGACTGGAAGCGTTAGGGAGACGAATTAACAGGGGAATTTGTCATCAGCCCCCAAACCATACTGTTTTCGAGTCTGTCAGAGCCTTTCCGTCCTATTTTGGATCAGGAATGTCCGATGGTGCCTCTTATGTAATATGGCGCTTCCTGGGAAGGATCAATTGTTACGCGGGCCTTTTTCCTGATGAGATTTCTTTATCTCGTCAAGAGGAACATCGCGTTTTGTCCGGTCTCTGTCTTTGTTTCTTTTCTGGTTGCTTTTCCAGCCATCCTCGACGTCTTTATCCCCTTTGGGGTTACGATTTTTCTTTTTCGTATAATCGATTGCCATAACTCAATCCTCCTCTCTTGATCCATCGAGAAGATCCAATAGTTATTTACACACGCTTGGGTAGTGTAGCATTTTTTCCCGATTAAAAGAATGCCGAATGGACTTTCAATGATTGATGACGCCTTTTGGCGGAAGTTTATTCGGCTGCATGCTATCTCTCGCTGTCGGGTAAGGACCATCAGGGAATGGCCCTAGCGCCGCCACCAACCGCTTTTTGGTTTTTCTTTGGTCGTCGGTTCGCTATTACCAATATTTATGACCGTTGTTTTTGCCGCTTCGGCAACCAATTTAGGATCAAGATCAATCTCTTCGGATATCTTGTCTTCCTGTTTGGCTACCGATGCCTTCTTGCGAGGACGACGGGTGCGTTTCGGCTTCTCTTCTTTCGCCATTTCCACGGATTCGGCGGCAGCACTCTCAACGGGAGTTTCAGCAACCTTGTCGTCGGTGTTGACTGTAGGCGTGTCTGAATCGACAGCGGCTTTTTTGGCACGACTGCGTCGGCGAGCCGGTTTTTTGGCCGGTTTTTCTTCTTCTGATGCAGCGGTTTCGGGTTCAGCCGTTACAATTTCAGGGCTTGAAGTATCAGAATCGGTTAAAATTTCAGAATTCGTTGAGGATTCTTCACTGGCAACCTGTTCTTCACTACGCCCGCGACGGCGACGCCCACCACGTTTGCCACGACGGCGACGCTTAGGGGCCTTGTTCTCTTCGCTGTCATCATCCTTTGAAACCGCCTGGGCAGCATCAACCTGATCGCTTCCCGCCTCACTGGCAGTTGCATCCTGGCCTTCCTTGGTTCTGGCTTCGCCATCACTTGAGTTGCGGCGACGGGGACGGCGACGACGTTTACTCGGTTTTTCATCGGCCTTGGTGTCACCGGCAATAACGTTGGGGCTGACCGCTTCGATTTTACCCGAAGCCCCTACCCGTTCAATTCTAAGGTCGGGCGGGATCAGGGATTCATCGGCGGTAACGACAATGGAAATGTCAGTATCTTGTTCAATACTGGTCAATGCCGGCCGTTTTTGATTGAGGATGTACAGGGCAACTGCCGTCGGCACGTGAACAATAAGTTCTTTGGCATGTTTGCGATTTGCTTCTTCCTGAATCGCGCGCAGAGCCACCAGGGCAGCAGAATCCGTCGAGCGGCGAATACCGGTGCCACCGCAGTAAGGGCAGGGCTCCGAACTGGTTTCGATCAGCGACATCCTGAGCCGTTGACGCGACAATTCAAGCAACCCAAACGGGCTGATACGACCTATTTGAATGCGGGCGCGGTCATTGCGCATGGCATCTTTCAGGCGCTTTTCGACTTGCGTGTTATTACGCGTCACATCCATGTCGATAAAATCGATAACGATCAAACCGGCAAGGTCACGAAGGCGCAATTGCCGGGCAATTTCTTCAGCGGCTTCAAGATTGGTCTTGAAGGCAGTTTCTTCGATGTTGCGCTCACGTGTCGAGCGGCCCGAGTTGACGTCAATGGAAACCAGCGCCTCGGTAGGGTTGATGACGATATAAGCGCCGGATTTCATCTGCACTTCAGGTGAATGAATGGCGTCGAGCTGACTTTCAACCTGATAGTTCTGGAAAATCGGTTCCGTTGACTCGCTGTAGGGCTGAACACGCTTGGCGTGGCTCGGTATCAAAAGTTTTATAAAATCCTTGGCCAGTCGGTAACCGGCTTCACCGGCAACAATAATTTCCGAAATATCACCCGTATACAGATCCCTTATTGAACGTTTGATCAGGTTGCCTTCTTCGTGGACGAGCGAGGGTGCCGTCGATTCCAGGGTCAAATCCCTGACGCTGTCCCACAAGCGTACCAGATATTCATAATCGCGTTTGATTTCCGCCTTGGAACGCTTCGTGCCAGCGGTTCGGACGATCACCGCCATGCCTTCAGGAATTTTCAAACCAGTCAGTATGGTCTTCAAATGCTTGCGGTCTGCACCGTTGGTGATCTTGCGCGAAATACCGCCGCCCCTGGCGGTGTTGGGCATCAGCACACAATAACGACCGGCCAGTGAAATATATGTGGTCAGGGCAGCACCTTTGTTGCCCCGCTCCTCTTTTACCACCTGGATCAACAGTATCTGGCGACGCTTGATGACTTCCTGGATTTTATAGTTACGATAGTTGAGAACACGTCGTTTTGGACGAGCATCTTCGCTATCGTCTCCACCCAGCGTTTCGACACCCTTGCGGGACGGTTTAGGTGCGCCGACTTCCTCGTCGCCGTCATCATTCACATTGTCGTTAGCGCCCTCGTCCGCAGTCGCAGCAAGGCCGGCGGCAGCTTCTTCAACGGGTTCATCAGGCTGTTCCGCCTCGTCCTCGGCAGGGGCTTCACCTGCGTTGTCCTCGGACGCTTCATCCTCGATAGCGGCAGCTTCCTGGGCAGCCAGCAGAGCCTGACGATCCTCGATGGGAATTTGGTAATAATCGGGGTGAATTTCGCTAAACGACAGGAAACCGTGACGGTTTCCGCCGTAATCGACGAAAGCAGCCTGAAGCGACGGTTCGACCCGAATCACTTTAGCGAGATATATATTACCCTTGATTTGCTTGCGGGTGACGGATTCAACATCAAAGTCTTGAAGGCGATTCCCACTGAGAACCGCGACCCGGGTTTCCTCCGGGTGGGCGGCATCGATAATCATTCTGTTGGTAGACATTTAAATTGGAACTCCATGGCGTCAGCCCACCTGCGGCATTAAATCCGTTATGGTGATTGACGCTTATTCGTGAAACGCCGGCGGCGCATTCGAACGAATTGGCGCCCGTCGCGAGGGACGGTGCTTCCTTCATGAATGTTCGCGCTGCTCTATCCGGCATGAAAAAACTCGTTTTTAACCATTCGTATTGTACTGTGAACAAAGACGGCTCCTGATACCAGGAGCTATCCCGTCCATATGTTAGTGACTTTAAAGTGTCTTTAAAAGACTGAACACTCAATGTCATGATGTTAACATAACGGTAGGAATTTAGTTCGACAATCGTATTGTTGCACTTATCTGGTTAATCGAGGGAATAATGAGGCGATTGATTATCGCATTGGCGGCTTTAATCCTGTGTCTGGGCGCAGCCGAAACCCGCGCAGCCGAAGCTGTTGTGACCGACGTGCGCGTTGGTATCCAAGGGAAAATGACCCGCCTGGTTTTTGATTTAACCGACAAAGTCGCTTTTAAAGTCTTCACCCTGGCCAAACCATACAGGGTCGTTATCGACCTGCCGGAAGTCGGCTGGCGTTTGCCGCCAAGACCATTACCGGGGAATATCGGGTTGCTTCAAAAGCTCCGTTACGGGTTATTTCAACCCGGCGTGTCGCGAATCGTCCTCGATGTAAACAATCCTCCGACTATTGAAAAAAGTTTTATCCTCAATCCTGAAGGCAAAAACAGCTATCGGCTGGTCATTGATCTGGGCACCACATCGAAAACCGCCTTCCAGGCCCAACCGAAAACAGCGACACCCAAGGCAACGGTTTCTGCGGCTCTGTTTTCGCCGCCATCGATCAAGCCAAAACCCGATGTTGTTCCCTATACCCCGGCTAAACGAATCGTCGTTATTGATCCGGGCCATGGTGGCGTCGATCCGGGGACGATCGGCATCAGCGGAATTTACGAAAAGCACATCACCCTGGCGATGGCGCGGGAACTTAAAACCCAACTTGAAAAAACCGGGCGTTTCAAAGTCTCCCTGACCCGCCAGCGCGACATTTTTGTACCCCTGCGCGAACGGGTTATCAGGGCCCGCGATGCTGGCGCAGAACTGTTCCTTTCCGTCCACGCCGACGCGATCAAGAACCGCAAAACCCGCGGACTTTCGGTTTATACCTTGTCCGAGCGCGCCTCGGACCGGGAAACGGCGGCATTGGCTGAAAAAGAAAACAAGGCAGACTTGATTGCCGGCATCAATTTTGCCGATGAAACGCCGGAGATCTCCAATATCCTGATTGATCTGACGCGGCGCGAATCCATGAACCAGTCGGCTAAATTCGCCATCGGTCTGGTAACCGAATTACGCCGCCAGACAAAAGTTCTCCGCAATACTCACCGTTTCGCCGGCTTTGCCGTTCTCAAAGCACCGGACGTGCCGTCAGTTTTGATTGAACTGGGTTTCCTGTCCAATCGTAATGACGAAAAAGCCCTAAGGGACAAGAAATACAGGGCCAAGCTGGCCAAAGGAATGGTTCGCGCTGTCTCCAGCTACTTCAACAATATCGAAGAAGCATACAAAAAATAGACTATTCAGGCCCCTGCCGCCCTACCCCTGACACATTTGAACCCTAGTTTTCCTGATCATTAAATTTCGGATGTATCGGAATGGGGCCCGGGTACGCTAAGATGAGCAACGTTTTCATGGTTCAAATTCCTTCATATAGGCGCGATGCTTAAAGCACTGTTCACCTTTCTTGGCTTGCTGATCGTCCTGGCGTTCGTTGGCGTCGGTGGCTTGCTGTACGTCTTCAATAAATTTGGCCAGGACTTGCCGGATTACCACCAACTTGCCGATTACGAGCCACCGGTAATGACCCGTGTTCATGCCGGTGACGGGCGACTGCTCGCCGAATACGCCATCGAAAAACGTGTCTTCGTTCCCATTCGGGCCATGCCCAAGCGCGTCGTCAACGCCTTCCTGTCGGCCGAGGACAAGAATTTCTACCACCATCAGGGAATTGATTTCCTCGGCGTCGTCCGCGCCGTCATCATCAATATCAAAAATTACGGCGGCACACGCCGCAAGGTTGGCGCATCAACGATTACCCAGCAGGTGGCGAAAAATTTCCTGTTAACCAACGAGGTGTCCTGGGACCGCAAGGTCAAGGAAGCCATTCTTGCCTTCCGTATGGAACGCGCCTTCACCAAAGACCGCATTCTTGAGCTTTACCTCAATGAGATTTATTTGGGTTATGGCTCTTACGGGGTGGCGACGGCGGCACTGAACTACTTTGACAAACCGCTTTCCGAACTGAGCATTGCCGAGGTCGCCTATCTTGCGGCCTTGCCCAAGGCACCCAACAATTATCACCCGGTGCGCAAGCACGAGGCCGCCCTGGCCCGCCGCAACTGGGTAATTGGCCGTATGCTCGAAGACGGTGTCATAACCACCGACGATGCCAATCTTGCCAAGGCCGAACCCCTGTCTACCCGCAAGCGATCGGAAACCCAATTTGTCACCGCCGAATTTTTTGCCGAAGAAGTTCGCCGTGAACTGGCGGATCGCTACGGCGAGAAAGAGCTCTACAAAGGCGGCTTGTCTGTCCGCACCACCCTGAACCCAAAGTTTCAGGAAATCGCCGACAGGGCCGTCAAAAAAGGTCTGCAATCTTATGACCGCCGCCACGGCTGGCGTGGTCCTTTGATGCGCCTTGATGAAGAATCCTCGGCCCAAACCTGGCAGCAAAGGCTGGCCACCATGGAACCGGTTCCCGGCCTGGGCAACTGGAAGATGGCCGTTGTTCTTGAACTTACTGACGCCGCCGCTGTTATCGGCCTGCACGGTGATACGAGCGGGACTATCCCCCTTGCCCAGTTAAAATGGGCTCGTCCCTGGGCTAAAAAGGAAAGACTGGGGCCAAAGGTCAAGCGTCCGTCCGACGTTCTGGCCGTGGGTGATGTTATCGCCGTTGAGGCCTTGCTTGCCGACAGCGAGGGTAATCTCTATCCAGAGGGAACCCACGCTTTAAGACAAATTCCTGAAATTGAAGGCGGGCTGGTCGCCCTTGACCCCCATACCGGACGGATACTGGCCATGACCGGCGGTTACGATTACGCCAAAAGTCAATTCAACCGGGTGACCCAGGCGAAGCGGCAACCGGGTTCGGCTTTCAAACCTTTTGTCTACCTGGCGGCGCTTGATTCAGGATACTCACCCTCGACCCTGATTCTGGACGCCCCGTTCGTCATCGACCAGGGACCGGGCCTTCCCAAATGGCGCCCGGCCAACTACACCAAGAAATTTTATGGCCCCAGCACCATGCGTCTGGGCATCGAAAAATCCCGCAACCTGATGACCGTCCGGTTGGCCCAAACCGTTGGTATGGATAAAATTTCAGAGTACGCCCAGCGTTTTGGACTGACTGAAAAAATGCCCGAACAACTGGCCATGGCCCTGGGCGCGGGGGAGACAACGCTGCTCCGGCTGACATCGGGTTACGCCATGCTGGTCAACGGTGGCAAGAAAATCAGGCCTACCCTTATTGACCGCATTCAGGACCGCCACGGCCGTAAAGTTCTTAGCCACGACGCCCGGGTCTGCCGTGATTGCCGAGCAGCTTTCTGGACCGGCCAGCCGGTCCCCGCCCTGCCAGACCCGCGCCAACAATTAACCGACACAGCCAGCGCCTACCAGATCGTTTCCATGCTGAAAGGTGTGATCGACCGTGGTACCGGTCGTTCGATCCGTTCGGTCGGCAAACCGTTGGGTGGGAAAACCGGCACCACCAACAAAAGTATCGATGCCTGGTTCATTGGGTTTTCGGCGGACTTGGCGGTCGGCGTCTTTACCGGCTTCGACAACCCCCGATCCCTTGGCAGACGAGAACAAGGCGCCTCCGTAGCAGCGCCTATCTTCCGGGATTTCATGATCGAAGCCCTGGCCGAAAGCACCGCGACACCGTTTCGTATTCCACCCGGCATTCGATTGGTAAGAGTCAACGCGACAACCGGCAAACCGGCTAGGTCCGGCGAGAAGAAAATTATTCTCGAAGCCTTCAAGCCGGGAACCATACCGACAGGTGAAACCCAGGTATTGCGGGGCATCACCACAGCCGGCGGCGCCCCGGCAATCGGCACCGGTGGATTGTATTGATCGTGCAGAGGAGTTAGAACCAGTTACTTAAATCCTACAGCGAGTGAAAGAAACAACAACATGCGCGCCGAAATCGCAGCCCTTACCCAGGAAATCAAACAGTCACTGGAACTGTTAAGGAGGCATCTTTGACTACGATAATGCCGAACGACGCCTGGAAGAATTAAACGCCTTATCGGAAAATCCCGAATTCTGGAATAACCCGGAACGCGCCCAGACCCTGATGCGCGAAAGGACCGTCCTGGAAGATGGCCTGAAATCCATCGATTCCCTAACCAGGGAACTCAACGACAATATTGAACTCCTTGAAATGGGAGAAGCCGAGGACGATACAGACATTGTCGCCGAGGCCGAGGCCGCCCTGGAAGGCGCCCACAAAACCGCCGCCAAGGCGGAATTGCAAACACTTCTGTCCGGCGAGGTCGACAGCAACGATGCCTACCTTGAAGTTCACGCCGGGGCTGGCGGCACCGAAGCCCAGGACTGGGCCGAAATGCTGCTTCGCATGTACACCCGCTGGGCCGAAAGCAAGGGTCACAAAGTTGAGTGGCTGGAAGAAAGCGCCGGCGAGGAAGCCGGGCTTAAATCATCAACCATAAAAATTTCCGGCCACAATGCTTACGGCTGGCTAAAGACCGAAAGCGGCGTTCACCGTTTGGTCAGAATATCGCCCTACGATTCCAGCGCCCGTCGCCACACCAGTTTTTCCTCCATCTGGGTCTATCCGGTGATCGATGACAAAATTGATATCGAGATACTGGACAAGGACTTACGGGTCGATACCTACCGCGCCTCGGGTGCCGGCGGTCAGCATATTAACAAGACGGACAGCGCCATCCGCATCACCCACTTGCCGACCAATATTGTCGTCCAATGCCAGAATGACCGTTCGCAACACAAAAACCGCGCCGCTGCCATGAACATGCTGAAAGCACGCCTTTACGAGGCCGAAATCCAAAGACGCGAAGATGAATCCCAAGCCGAGCACGACGCCAAGACAGATATTGGCTGGGGCCACCAAATTCGCTCATACGTCTTGCAGCCCTACCAGATGATCAAGGATTTACGGACAAACGTCGAAACCTCAAACACCCAAGGGGTGCTCGACGGCGACTTGGACGACTTCATGGCGGCCGCCCTTGCGGCAAGGGTTAAAGGGAATGAAGATTAGCCCCTCAAGCGCCGGGCGAGGCCTCCGGCCTCTTGGCTCGCCGCAGTGGCGGCGGCCCGCAGTCGCGGGCTTGGGGAACCAGGGCCATCGGCAACCATACAGGGCTCCTGTTGCCATTTGAAACTTGACTTCCAGAGGCATAAGCCAAGCGAACAGAGTGAGCGCCCGGCAATTGAGGGGCTTGATCCTTATGCGAGCCAAGAGTTCGGAGAACCCGCCCGGCGCTTGAGGGGCTATTATTGAAGCAGGATTTCCCTGAACAAGACGCCTTCGACCTTCACCTCGCCCATAATCTCGGTGACGATTTTTGTGATCCCGGCGCGCATATTTTCAGTACCCGCCCCGCCTGCAACTTCGTCGCGTGTTTGCGAACGAAGATAACCCTGCATCTTGTCGACGATTTTCAGCTCCTGGGCCACCAATAGCGGCAGGTCGCGTGTGACGATCTCGACAACGACTTTCAGCTTGATGTAATTGGTCCGGGCGCCTTTTTTCTTCAAATCGACGACCAGTTGCGGGAATTCGTGATAGACGGGGGGTCCGGGTGGTATGACCACGACTTCCGGGACTTCTTCCTCACCGCCGAACAAGCCCATGAAGTAGGCACCGGCACCACCACCGCCTAGCAGCAGAACGACGACACCGATAATCAGGAACAGCTTTTTCTTACCGCCGCCCGATCCTTCTTCTTCATCCTCTTCTTCACCGTCTTCGTCTTCCTCTAATTCTTCTTCTTCATCACTCATTGGTGAAATCCCTGCCCAACTGCCGTAGCATTATATTTGACCCATTATAACCATGACGAACGTTATGACTAAACGATTATAATGCCTTCACGGCCTCAAGCACCTGTTCGGCGTGCCCCTTGACCTTGACTTTGTGCCAAACATTCCTGACGACACCCTGAGCATCGATTAGAAATGTTGCTCGCTCGATTCCCATATATTCCCGCCCGTAAAGCTTTTTCAGGATCCACACGCCGTAAGCTGTGCACAGGGTCCCTTCTTCATCCGATAGAAGAGAAAACGGCAATTCGTTTTTGGCTTTGAAGTTATCATGTCGCTTAACACTGTCCTTTGATGCACCAAGGACAACCGCGCCCGCTTTCCTGAATTTGGAATGTAGATCGCGAAAATCCCTGGCCTCGTTCGTGCACCCCGGGGTGCTGTCCTTCGGATAGAAATACAGCACCACAATCTGGCCAGAGAGTTCCTTCAACGATAACGAATCGCCGCCATCTATTGGCAGATCAAAATCAGGGGCCTTGTCTCCGGGGTTTATGGTCATCGATTAACATCTTTTTTATTTTTCAATCGTTCAGCCGGGTCGGTGATAATGGTGTTGAAGTGAGCCAAGACCTTTGCCGCCGTCTCTTCCATCTTGGCCTTTAAGGCGCTGGCATCAGTTGCCCCGCCAATTTGAGCCAGCTTTTCAAGCAGACTTTCGGGGATATCGTGGTCGCGGCGTTGACGTAACTGGCGCGGGATGGTCAACCGTAACATGCCCTGCAAGTCTTTCCACAGATCAAGCCCCTGTGTCAGGTCAGCGCAGGCATCGGCATCGAGTAAACCTTTGTCCGCCATATTTTTCAGGGCCGTCCTGGTATCGCGGGCGAGAACGTCGGGGTGATCATGGGCGTGGCGCAATTGCAGATACTGGGCGATAAATTCCACATCGACGAGGCCACCACGAATATGTTTAACATCCCAGATAAAATCCGTGCGGTGGCTTTGCAGCATCCGCTCCCGCATCCCGGCTATATCCACAAGCAGTGCCTCAGGGTCGCGACGGCGGGTCAGCGTCGCTTCGATAATGGTGGCAATTTTTTCTTCCAGCCCCCCCCAGGCACTGATGATCCGGCACCGGGTCAGTGCCATCTGTTCCCACGTCCAGGCGGCTTCGTCATTGTATTGACTAAAGGAGTCGATGCTTGAGGCTATAGGGCCGGCCGTGCCCGATGGACGCAGACGCATGTCCACTTCGTAAAGGTCACCCTCGCTTGTCTGGGCGGTTATGGCGTTGATCAGGCGCTGGCTTAAACGTGCGAAGTAATGCCCCGGTGTGAGCGATTTGGGTCCGTCAGATGCCGTAACACCCGGCGGCACATCATAGACAAAAACCAGATCAAGATCGGATTCCGGTGTCATTTCGCGGCTACCCAATTTGCCCATAGCCAAAATCGCCATGGCCGCGCCGGTGATGTGGCCATGCTGGGCCGCCATTTCCTCTTCGACTTTTCCAAAAAGGGCCGTGATAGAAGTATCGGCGATATCCGACAAGGATTGCGCGCAGGCATCCTGATCACGTTTCAAAAGCAGGCTCAAGACACCCACCTGAAAACGCCTGTCATTGGCCCAGCGCCGGGTTGCGACAAGAACATCCTCCAGATTGTCCGAACGCTCCAGAATGCGCTCCAGTTCACTGGTCATCTCATCCTTCGATGGTGGATTATCGAAAAATCCCGGGGTCAAAACACTTTCCAGGACCTGCGGCCTGCGGCTTAAATGTTCGGCCAGCCTTGGCGCACCACCCATAATTTCAGCAACCAGATCAAGCAGGCCAGGGTTTGAATAGAACATGGAAAACAACTGCACCCCCGATGGCAGCCCGGACAGGAATTCATCAAACTTCAGAAACGTCGTGTCCGGGTCGGGTGTGGTGGCGATGGCTTTAAGCAGCACCGGGAACAATTCTGTCAACAATTCACGCGAACGGGCACTGCGCATACACCGGTAGCGCCCGTGATGCCATCCGCGCACCGTTGTATCGACGATATCCGCATTGGCGAAACCGAGACCGGCGATGGTGTTGATCGTTTCGGGGTCGCTGTCGCCACCGGTAAAGACCAGATTTCCCGAAACGGCATCATCGGCGCTTAGCGATGGGGCATCCTCGAAAAGCGCCCCGTAATGGGTCTCGACGGTTTTCAGGTGGCCCGTCAGTTGGTCGGCAAAGGCAGCCACATCGGCACAGCCAAGAAAAGCGGCGACGGCGGCAATTCCGGGTTCGTCTACTGGCAAGGAATGGGTTTGCTCATCGTCGATCATTTGCAGGCGATGCTCAACCCGACGCAAGTACCGATAGGCAGTGATCATATCATCACAAACCGTTTTCTCTATTTGGCCACAGCGGGCCAAGGCGGCAAGACTCTCTTCTGTCGGGGCCGGGCGCAACTCCGGTTGCCGGCCACCCCAGATCAATTGCTGGGTCTGGGCGAAAAATTCAATCTCGCGAATACCGCCCCGCCCTAACTTGACGTTATGACCGGCAACGCTAATGGCTTCGCCGCCGCGGTGGGCGTTAATCTGGCGCTTGATCGAATGGATATCGTCAATGGCGGCAAAATCGAGATTCTTACGCCAGATAAACGGCGTCAGCCATTTCAGGAAAGCGTCCCCGGCCTCGCGGTCTCCACCGACGGGGCGGGCCTTGATCATGGCCGCCCGTTCCCAGTTCTGGCCAATGCTTTCATAATAATTTTCGGCGGCCAGAACCGAAAGGGCGAGCGGCGTCGCACCGGGGTCGGGGCGCAGGCGAAGGTCGGTGCGGAAGACATAGCCGTCGGCGGTTCTCTCCTCCAGCAATTTGACAAGGCCGCGGGCGAAGCGCACGAAGTTGTTTTGCAGTCCTTCTGGATTTTCGGTTTTAAGGCGCTCCGGGTCATAAAGAATAATCAGGTCGATATCGCTGGAATAATTTAACTCCCGCGCCCCTAACTTGCCCATGCCGAGGATAACCAATCCCGAGCCGCTCTCAGGGTCTGCCGGGTTCTCAAGGACAAGCGAGCCCTGACTGGCGGCGAGGCGAAGTAAATGCGCCGAAGCGGCTGAAATCGAGGCTTCGGCAAGATCCGAGAGGGCCCCGGTCACGTGTTGCAACTGCCAAAGGCCGGAAATATCGGCCAGGGCAATCGCCAACGATGCCCGGCGCTTGGCTTGACGCAAAACCCTGGCCAGTTCTGCTGTCCCTTCTGCGGTTGCGGCAATGGAGGTATGCGTCCCTGTCACGCTTTTCAGAACCTGCTTCATCACCCGTTCAGGTCCTTGCCTGAATAATGTGCAGGAAAAAACCAGATCCGAAACAAGACTTTGGGTCAGGTAAGGACTGTTGCCAAAGACCGCTTCAAGCATTCGCAGCGCCCCGGCATCGGCAAGGATGGCTTCGGCGAGGGCGCGCGTGTCCGCGTCGTCACAAGCCCCTAAAGCGTCGCGCCAGCGTTCCAGCCCCAAGGCAGCGCGTTCAGGGTCCGCAGCAGTGGCGGAATTATTGTTCTCGGCGTTGGTGAAAAAGAATGTCATGGGGCACAGAAAACTATTAACGGGATGGCTGAGCGATTATACCAAGTAAACGTGTGAAGATAATTGCAGAAGAATGGACCGATGACTAAAAATTTCGACCTCAGGCTAAACGAGGCCCTTGACCAACACCGGGCTGGACGACCCGATCTGGCTGAACCGGTTTACCGGGAACTGTTCGAGGAGAACCCCGGGAACGCCGAACTCAACCACTTGTTGGGAATCATCGAACTGGCCAAGGATCACCATCAGGAGGCCGAAGTCTTCATCGCCCAGGCGATCAGGCGAGATGACACCAACCCCAAATATCACAACACACTGGGCGCCCTGTTAAGGGAAACCGGGCGCAATCAGGAAGCTGTCGAAGCGTATCAGATGGCCATTCGAATTGACCCGGGTTTTACACAGGCCCGTCACAATTTAGGCGAAGCCTTTCGCACCATGGGGAAAAATCGGGAAGCCGAAGACTGTTTTGTCGAAACACTTGAATCCGAGCCCGACAATGTGGACGCCCTGAATAATATTGCCGTCCTGCTCATGACCGACTTCCTTTATGAGGAAGCACTGGAACCGTTGCGCCGCGCCGCTACTTTGGCCCCCGATAATGCCAGAGTGTTGACCAACCTTCTTCAGTGCCTGGAACACATGAGTCTGCTGGCCGAAGCGTCAGAACTGGTGTTCAAGCTCGAAGCGACGGGACCTGTCAACGCCCGCGGAAAACTGATTACTTCGCGTATTGAGCGTCGCACGGGCCGGGAAGCGCAGGCAGCCAACAGTTTACGCGGCCTTTTGAAAACAAATTTAAAGCCCGGCATTCACTCTCAAATCCTTTTTGAACTGGGACATCTTCTCGACAGATCCGGTCAACCCGATGAAGCTTTTGATATTTTTACAAAGGCCAATACTCTGCAGCCATTGGAAGGTTCAGACCCGGCCCGCTATCGCTCCCGCGTGGCCCGGGACAGAAACTGGTTCACAGCGGAAAACCTGAAGCTCTGGGAGGATTCGACAGACGAGGACACGCTGGCACCGGTTTTCCTTGTTGGCTTTCCCCGCTCTGGCACCACTCTTATGGAACAGATACTGCGCACCCATCCGGGGGTCGTCAGCACCGGCGAAGCCTCACCTTTGGAAAGGCTCAGAAATTATCTTCATCAACAAGGAAATTATCCTGAATGTCTGGGCACCGCAAAGCCCGGGGATATTAAAAAATGGCAGGGTTTGTTCGCCGATTTCGCCCACGACATTATCGGCGAGCCTCTTGATGGGCGGGTGATGATCGACAAGACACCCCTTAATATCGCCGAGATGGGGCTCATCAACAGACTTCTACCCAATGCCAAAATCATAACCGCCTTGCGTGACCCCAGAGATGTTTGCCTGAGTTGTTTCATGCAGGGTTTTCAACCTGATGATGCGATGACAAATTTCAACGAGCTACAGTCCAGCGTTCAGCTTTATGAATTGGTCATGGAATATTGGCTGCATTGCCGCCAGAATATGGCGCTGCCATGGATTGAATTCAGGTACGAAGACCTGACTCGTGATTTCGAGGCTTGTTCCCGGCGTGTGCTTGATTTCATCGACATTCCCTGGTCCGACGACATCAAACAATACCGCGATGGCATTCTGGCCAGGCCAATCACCACACCCGGCTTTCGCGACATGACCATTCCGATGTATACTCACGCTGTCGGAAGGTGGTTAAAATACCGGCAACATCTTGAGCCGACCTATGAGCCGCTGGAACCCTTTATCGGTGATTTCGGCTACACTGAATAAGCGCTATCGCCCTTAAAAGACGTTAACCCTTTGTTTGCAGCAATCTGATAGACCGGCAAGATGGCTAACCGTATAAAAATAACGGCTTAAAGTATGACGAACGGATTGTTCCGGCGACTTCTGCGCGGCACCGTTCACCTGTTGGGTGGGCTGGGCGCCGGCTTGGCCATTATGATGGTCTTTTCGGCCTGGAAACTTTCCAGCGGGCCGATCTCGCTTGCTTTCCTGACACCCTATATCGAAAGCACCCTGGCGACATTCCACAATTCTTTACGCATTCGCCTTGATGACACCATTCTGACCTGGGCCGGCTGGGAAAGAACCCTCGATATCAGGGTCCTAAATGTGCGCGTGTTGGGCGAGGACGATGCCATTGTCGCCAGCGTTCCCGAACTTTCCCTGTCCCTTAGCGCCAAGGCACTGGTCAAGGGTATGGTCGCCCCAAAAAGCATCGAGATGTTCCGCCCCAGCCTGAAGGTAGAACGCCACCGGGACGGCACACTGGAAGTCGGATTCAATACGGAGTCACCGGCTTCGCAGGAATTCACGCAACTGATGTTCTCCGTGTTACTGGCCGAACCGGACCCGACCCATCCCATGAGTTTCCTCTCCAGGGTCAATATCTTCGATGCGGATATTCAGGTCTACGACCAAAGACTGGAATCGACGTGGAGCGCCCCTAACGCCCAGGTGCAGCTGTGGCGCACAGCCAGCGGCATCAAGGGGGATGTCACCATGGATGTTCTTGTTGGCGGCACCAAAGCCAACGTATCGGTGCTGGGGACATATTTAGCGAACGAGGGAAGATTTGATTTTGGCGTCGATTTCAACGCTGTCACCCCTGCCGCTTTCGCCGTCTTTTCACCGAAACTCTCCATGCTGGCCGGTATGGAGCTTCCTTTTCAGGGCACCTTGACGTTCTCGATGTTAAGCGACGGGTCTGTTGAAAGCTTTGGCTTTGATGTGGGCGCGTCAAAAGGGGCGTTGTCCATTCCCATTAAAACGGCGCAATCAATGGGCCTTCTTTCCCTGGCCCAGCGGGTCGAAGTCGCCGGTGTTGAATTCAGGGGTCGTTACGAGGGCAGCAACGAGAAAGTCGAAATCAATAGCCTGAATATCGACTTTGGCGAGGATGGGAAAATCTATCTGCCGGACCCTGTCAAACATGAAATGCCCATCAAAAACCTGAATGCCCGGGGCCGGTATTTGTGGAATACGTCGCGCCTTGAACTTGATGTTCTCGAACTTGATCTTAATGGTCCCAAGGCTTCCATCGCGCTCAACATGATTGGCGAGGAGGAAGGCGTTTCAATTGGCGCCAGCGGGGTTGTGCGAAACATGGAACCGGACAAATTGTCCCGCTACTGGCCGCGCACACTGGCCACGGATGCCCGCACCTGGATCATTGATCATATTTCAAACGGCCTGGTGCCAGAAGCCCGCGCCGCACTTCAGGTGCGGGCCAAAAAGAATGGCGATGTCGAAGTGCTGAGCCTGACTGGCGACATGAACATTCGCGGTGTCACCATCGATTATCTTCCGCCCATGCCCAAGGCCGTCAACGCCAATGCGACGGCCCGTTTCAACAAGAAGAAATTCGACATCTTCATCACCGGCGCAGAGGCCGAAGGACTGACCACCCGCAAGAGCATCATCTCCTTCAGCGGCATGGATCAGGTCGATCAATACGCGGACATGGACCTTTTCATTAAAGGACCCCTGAAAAATGCCCTGAAACTGATTGAAAGCGAGCCGCTTGGTTTCTCCTCTGCCATTGGCATTAACCCCGAACACGCCGAAGGAAACGCCGATGCCCATGTGAAATTGGGTTTTCTTCTTGAAAATACACTCACCACCGATGGCATCGATATTTCCGTCGCAGCAAAGATGCATGACGTCACCATCGACAACATCATTCTCGGTCAGGGAATCAAGGATGGCCAGCTTGACCTGAAAGTCAGCAAGCTTGGGCTTGATATGAACGGCGACGTCAAATTGGCGAACATTCCTGCGAACCTGCAATGGCGAAGGAATTTTGGCGACGACGTTCCCTTTCGGGCGCAGTACCAAATATCCTCGCACATCGACAACATCCGCAACCTGAGCGACCTGGGCATCGATTTGTCGCCCCTGCACGGTGAGTTTATCGAAGGCGGCGTCGGCGTCGATATTGGCCTAAGCACCCAGGATGACGGTACAGGCAAGGTTCAGGTTCGCCTCGATTTAAACCAGGTATCGCTCAACGTTCCTGCATTGGGCTGGACAAAGCAAATTGGTAGCGCAGGAATTGCCCAGGTCGACCTTGACATCGATGGCACCCGCTTGACCGACATTCCCCGGTTCTCGCTCGCTGCAGGTGATCTTAGAATCAATGGATCGGCCAGTTATGACGAAAACGGAACCGGTATTAGCAAAGTCGACATCAACCAGTTCAGCCTGAAACGTACAAATTTGGCCGGTGTTGTCATTCCTGGAAACGATGGCGGCTGGACGGTCAGTTTTCATGGCCCCAGTTTCGATCTGGCGCCAATGTTCGACGACCTGTTTAAAGGTTCACCTGATGAGGAGGATCGTTTCAACCTCAAACTCAGTCTTTCTGCCAAGGTCGACAAGGTCTGGATCGGCGACAAAAGGTATCTGAAACAGATTACCGGAACTTTTAACCGGGCCAACAACCGCTGGCGCGGTATTAGCGTTGATGGCGCGCTTGCTAACGGCGAGCATTTTCTTGTCAACCTGACGCCCAGCGGCAGGGGCAAGCGGGATATTATCATCACCGCCGACAATGCCGGTGACATGCTGCGCACCCTGGATGTCTACGACACCATGATCGGCGGCAATCTTGAAGTCAAAGCGACTTTTGACGACACCGTTCGTGGCCATCCTTTAGCTGGCAAGGTCCTGATCACGGATTACCGACTGGTCGAAGCACCCGCCCTGGCACGGCTGGTTGGCATTCTAACCCTGACCGGTATCGCAGATGCCCTGCAAGGCGACGGGTTATCGTTTAGCGAATTCAAGGCCCCCTTTGTGATGAAGGATGGCGTCATCGACCTCACCGACGTCAAGGCGACAGGGTTGTCGCTGGGCTATACGGCGAAGGGACGAATTTACAGCCATGCAGAAGTCTTCGATATCGAAGGCACGGTGGTTCCGGCTTACGCACTGAACAGTGTTCTGGGTAACATTCCGCTGCTTGGCACCTTATTTACGGGAACCGAAGAAGGTGGCGGTATTTTTGCTGCAACCTACAGAATGACAGGCCCCATGGAAAACCCGGAAGTGAACGTTAACCCGCTTTCAGCACTGGCCCCGGGAATATTCCGAAACCTGTTCGGCATTTTGACTGATGGCCCGAATTCTGACCTTGAAAACGCCGGCGCCGGAAAATCACAGGGCAAAAAACTCTTTGGCCCGACCGAGGGGTTATAACGAAAGCCATCACATTGTGGTGAAAGTTGCCACGCCAGGGCTTGTTTCCATTTGCCCGCTGACGCATTGTGTCGCCCGCGTAAATATTATTCAAATCTGAGGACTATTGTCGAATGCTGCGAAAATTCCTTTTATCCGCCTTCCTGATCGCCTCCGTTGTCGTTTCCGGTTCCGCCATCGCTGGTGATGAACTAAACGACGCCCAAAAAATGGAGGTCGAGAAAATCATCCAGGACTATATCGTCAACAATCCGGAAGTCCTGATGCGTGCGATGCAGGATTATCAAATGCGCCAGCAGGTCGAAAAACAGCAAAAAGCCCGCAATAACCTGATCACCCTGGCCGCCGATTTGAACAGCAACCCCGCATCCCCGGTGATCGGCAACCCTGATGGTGATGTCACTATTGTCGAGTTTTTCGATTATCGCTGCGGATACTGCAAAAAGGTTTTCCCGACCATTCAGGCGCTGCTTAAAGAAGACGGCAATATCCGTTATGTCCTTAAAGAATTTCCCATACTGGGGCCACAGTCTGTGATCGCCAGTCAGGTGGCGTTGGCCGTCTGGAACAAGGCGCCGGAAAAATACATGGATTTCCACTCCAGCCTGATGACGGTGCGCGGACAGTTGAGTGAAAAGAGAGTCCTGTCAATCGCCGAAGACCTGGGCATCAATGCCGGCATCATTGCCAAGGCAATGAACGAAGCACCGGTTACCAATGAGCTCAACAAGAATATGAGACTGGCGCAAAGCCTGGGCATCGAAGGAACGCCTGCCTTTGTCGTTGGCCAGGAACTGGCTCCTGGCGCCATTGGTATGGATGAACTGAAGCAAATGGTCGCGGCAGCCCGTAAAGGCTAAGGCAAGGGCTTATTTCACTTTCAGGATAGAAAACCGGAAACCGCCGATCCCTTCGACCAGCAACAGCAGGGACTTTCGTCCTTCCCCTTTGGCTTTGATATACATTTTAACCAGATCGTTAGGATCCCAGATTGGCTTCTGATTGACCTGATGGATGATCTCGCCACGTTGCAGGTCCAGGTTGGTCGCCTTTTCCGGATCAATCAGGGTGATGACGACGCCGGTCGACCCCCAGCGAATGCCAAACCTGTCACGCACTTTGGGGGTCAGGGCCGTCAGTGTCAGACCAATGGTCGGAAGGGATGCAAAAATACCTTTCTTGACCTGCCACGCAGGCGTCCATTTAACCGTCTTCATGGTCAGTTTGACGGCTTTACCTTCCCTGATAACGGTAATGGGAACACTGTCACCGGCCTTAAGTTCCCTGACCTTGGTAACCAGTTTTTCAAACGTATCGACATCACTTCCGGCAAACGAGACGATCATATCGCCACGATGAATGCCGCTTTTATCAGCGGGCCCGCCAAGAGCGACGTCACGGACGAGCACCCCTTCGGGCTTGTCGATGCCGATGGCGGCGGCGACCTTTTGTGATATTCCCTGCACCTGCATACCAACAAAGGCGGCCTCCTGGGCCCGCGCCGAAGCGGGCGCTGTTAACGTCACAAGCGTCATCAGGAAAAAGCCGTAAATCAAATTCTTTGGTCGCATAAAGGTTCCTTACCAAGATTCACTGACAATCAGGCAGCGCAATCTCCTCCAGGCTTTCCTGGGTCAGGATAACAGTAAAGTCCTGATAATCCAGCGTTAGTGTCGGCGTGATACCATTTTCGAGTTGCAGAATTTCAACTTCGTAATCGGGGGCCGATTGCTGGCTGTCCAATTCATAAAAGCCCATGCGAATTTTCCAGCCCGGTTGCTTCGATAGCGGTCCCAGCGCCGCGGCTTGCACCCCTGAAATATGATCACCGGATTTCAACTTCGGACCGATAAATGCGGTGACCTGTTGCGGTCCTTCACCGTCTGCACCATCAAAGACGGTCCGCGACACCTGTCGCTCGCCAGCCGAAGCCCGATCAATGAGCCACGCCGTATGACCCAAAGGAAACATCGTGCCTTCAGGGAGCGGAATTTTCCTGCCCTCGGGAATACGGAAATTGGCGTTTCCACTTCCATCGGAGCCATTCACAAGTGCACGGCCCCTGAAATCTTCACGCTGGCCATTGACGTTATTGGAAGCGAAAAACCGATACTTGTTGCCGTCATCAGATTCCCAGGCGGTAAAGCGTAAATCCTGTGCAATTTGCTCACCGCTGGTAGTGGAAAGGTCCATCTGCAACGTTTGCGACATGGTCCACCCTTCGCAAGTACGCTCCATGGACAGTCCCATATTGCCGCCAGCGCCGACAAAATCACTGCCCGAGCGCACGACCCCAAGCTTTAGTGAATAAAATGCCCGATGTGCAACCATATCGGCAGCAACCGCCACACTGGCACATGCCAGAGTCACAAGAACGAAAGCCGTAACGATGATGTTTTTAACGCTGATCCTGATATTATCCATAAACGGGACTTTACGGCAATTTTGCCTTTAACTGGAAGTGGTAGTTGCGAAAAAGCTGCTTTAACGATATCCAAGCGTATGAAAATTCTTAGCGTATTCGGCACCCGCCCCGAAGCCATCAAGATGGCCCCGGTCGTCAAGGCACTTGAGGCCGCCTCTGGCGTCGAGAGCGCCGTGTGCGTTACCGCCCAGCATCGCGACATGCTGGACCAGGTTCTGAACCTGTTTTCCATCACCCCGGAATTTGATCTTGATATCATGCGCGATAATCAGGACCTGACCCACATCACCAGCGCCGTGCTGACAGGACTGGGGGACGTGCTTGATACATACCAGCCCGACCGGGTTCTTGTTCACGGTGACACGACAACCACATTTGCCGCATCACTGGCCGCTTTTTACCACAAAATTCCCGTTGGTCATGTAGAAGCGGGGCTTCGCACCGGTGATGTGTTTGCCCCCTGGCCTGAAGAAATGAACCGGCGCTTGAGCGACAGCATCGCCGATATCTACTTCGCCCCGACCGATGGTGCCGCCAAGAATTTGCACCGTGAGGGCCACAACGATAGCGACATCATCATAACCGGCAATACCGTCATCGATGCTCTTTTGGATGTGACGGCAAAAATGAAGGATGATGATGTCCTGCAAGCCAGCCTCGGCGAACAGTTTCCGTTTCTCGATCCGGAACGCCGCCTGATTCTGGTTACCGGTCACAGGCGCGAGAATTTCGGCCAGGGCTTTGAAGACATCTGCCAGGCCCTGGCGACATTAGGCGACAGGGACGATATCCAGATCGTCTACCCGGTTCACCTCAACCCGAATGTGCAAGAGCCGGTCAACAGAATCCTGGGTGATAAAGCCAATATCCACCTCATTGAGCCACTCGACTATCTTCCCTTCGTTTACCTGATGGACCAAAGCTTTCTGGTCATCACCGATTCTGGCGGCATTCAGGAAGAAGCGCCATCTCTGGGCAAGCCGGTTCTGGTTATGCGCGACGTGACCGAACGACCCGAAGCGGTTGCCGCCGGGACCGTCAAACTCGTTGGCACAGATCCACAACTTATCGTCCGGGAATCTACACATTTGCTCGACGACACCGATGCCTACGCTATTATGAGCCGCGCCCATAATCCTTATGGCGACGGCAAGGCGGCCGCGCGCATTGTTGAAGAAATTATCAAACGAGGAAACGCCTGTGACGCTTGAGTTTGAAAAAATCTGTGTAATCGGCCTGGGCTATGTCGGTCTGCCCACCGCTGCCGTCTTCGCCAGTCGCGGTGTGCATGTTATTGGTGTCGATACCAACCCTGCCACCGTTGAAACCATCAACCAGGGCAAAATCCATATTGTCGAGCCGGATCTGGACATCATGGTCAACGGCGCCGTCAGTGCCGGAAAACTTAAAGCCACCGGCGCACCACAAACCGCCGACGCCTATATTATCGCCGTGCCGACCCCGTTTATGGACGATCACAAACCCGATCTCAGCTTCGTCAAGGCCGCCGCCCTGTCCATCGCCCCGGTGCTTGAAGCGGGGGCGCTGGTGATTATCGAATCAACCTGCCCGGTTGGCACAACGGATAAAGTATCAGAGTGGCTGGCCGCTGCTCGAAGCGATCTGAGCTTTCCCCATCAGGCGGCAGACGATGCTGATGTTCAAATCTCTCATAGTCCCGAACGGGTGTTGCCGGGCAAGGTGTTGCTGGAACTGGTCCGTAACGACCGGGTTATCGGTGGCATCTCCCGGCGTTGCGCCGAACGCACGGCGGTGCTCTATAAGATTGCCGTGGAAGGCAAGTGTCTGCTGACCACGGCGGCGACGGCGGAACTGGTGAAACTGTCCGAAAACGCCTATCGGGACGTCAATATCGCCTTCGCCAACGAACTGTCGCTGATCGCCGACAAGATGGACATCAATGTCTGGGAAGCGGTCGAACTTGCCAATCATCACCCGCGCGTTAACATCCTGCAACCCGGGCCCGGCGTCGGCGGCCATTGCATCGCCGTTGACCCATGGTTTATCGCCGATAGCGCCCCACAAGAAAGCCCGCTTATTCAGACCGCCCGCAAGGTTAATGACGGCAAACCTGGCCATATCGTGGGGAAAATCCTGACAGCCGCCAAACAAACAGGCGCGACAACGATTGCCTGTCTGGGCCTTGCCTACAAGGCCAACATCGACGACATGCGCGAAAGCCCGGCCGTCGAAATCACCGCCGCCCTCGCCGACAAATTTGATGGAGAAGTCCTCGTCGTTGAACCCAACAGCCCGGTCTTACCAGAAGCGTTGGACGAAGCAAAAGGCATCGAGTTGACCGATCTGGACACGGCTTTAAACAAAGCAGGCGTCATCGCCTTGCTGGTCGATCATCGGGATTTCAAA
The DNA here is from genome assembly GCA_018662005.1 of Rhodospirillaceae bacterium. NCBI lineage: Bacteria > Pseudomonadati > Pseudomonadota > Alphaproteobacteria > Rhodospirillales > Rhodospirillaceae > Rhodospirillaceae bacterium. Next base: position 52,613 of record JABJHA010000033.1, read on the forward strand.
AGCATCGACAGAGGCCGACTCAAAGGGAAAGCTATCATCGATACACGCGGAATTTGGGACTGAATTACTGAGTAATAAAGGTGGCTATTTTTTTCACCGCTTCGGATTCCAAACCGTAATATCCGTGCTGCGAAAGGCCATCACAAGGATCTGACTTGCGCGCATTTCCCCCCTTGAGCAGGACGACTTCCACCCTCGACGCGTTCGACAGTTTTCCCTTCAACTTTCCTGCGTCCCCCGGCGGAGTAACCTTGCAGGTGTCTTTTGTATGGTAAACGATCAAAACAGGAATTTTAATTTTTTGCAGGGACAATCCGGCCACGCCATCGGGATACTTTGCCGTAAGCTTATCAAGCGCCTTTTCATGTTTGGGCTGGGTAACTGATGAGGTGAGAACCAACCCGGACACTTTATTCTTTTTCTTGATAGCAACACTGGCCGCCGAGAATGATCCCATGGATGTACCAACCATCCAGATCGGCACGTTCGATTGCTTTTTCATATAATCGATGACGGCGGCTATATCTAGGGCATGTTTCTGACCAATTCGGAACATCGCAGAATTTCTCTCCTTATCGGAAGGAACATCAACAAGGGCGACCATCAATCCATGCCCGGCAAATTTCCTAAACGTCCGGGAGAGAAAATTATTATCATTGTTTACGATCTTTCCCGAGCTCGATAGATACAACGAACCATCCCCGCCAATAAACAGGACGACCCCTGCCTTCGGGTTGTCCGGACGAACAAACAGGAAAGGTTGTTTGACCCCACGCTTCGATTCCACCTTGACCAGCTTCGCCTCAAGAGCAAATGCCGTAACTGGATGGACATAATAGGTGATCAGCGCGCATAAAATTACAATGACCCGCATATCGCGTTCTCCCCGGATGAAAATGTAGACGATTTTCAGATCGTTTGTTTCTACTCCGACTCATTGAGAAAGCGAAAAGTTCTTGCAAGACTCATTCGAAAGGATTCTTGTTGTCGGCATGATTCGCGCGAGATTTTTGAACACGACGGAACGGGCAGAGCTAACCGCGTTGGCACGGAGCGGCTTGGTCGA
>JABJHA010000034.1 GCA_018662005.1 Rhodospirillaceae bacterium
ACAGAGCCACCAACTCTGTATCCGGACTGCTTGCGCTCTGATGCACGTCGCCTCGCATCGGCCAACCGCAGGTCTGGATAGCGGCCCAAGGTGACGCGCTGTCTCCTTCCGCCCTTGCTGACGATAAGTGTCCAGGTCTTCGTGCCGTCGGTGTTAACGCGGATTGCGAGTCCGCGTAACGCAGCGTCCCGCACCTCATACTGCTTAGGCTTAGGCTTCAGAGATTTAACACTGCGATCCGTAAGTGTGGTTGCCATCAATCCTCAAGGTGCGTCCAAGGTGCGTTTAAGGTTCCGTCTCAACCCCGGGTAAATAGGTTGACAGTCACTTAGCATAGTGAATAAATGGCAGAAATAAAGGGTAAAGGTTACTAATTGGAAATTATCGAAATTATCTATTTCTAGGAGATGCGGATTGAAAATCCGCGTGTCGGTGGTTCAAATCCGCCCCCGGGCACCATTTTCCCCCAAGTGATCTCTGTAGCCTTTTCTTTATTGCCTTCTCAAATGAATGCTGAAGCTCAAACAGGCGAAACCCAATGAAAACCTTCAAACTGACGCCCAAACCTCAAAGTGACTATCGCCTGGAAGTCAACGAGATAAAGAAAAAATGCAAGCTTGAGAAGCATGGATATCGCCATAATAAAATCGTTTATGGTTTCTGTAATAAATTGCCTGATATCACAGAGCTTCAATCTCTTGGTTTAAATATTGAAGAGATTACCTTTGAAAAAGCACAACTGAACCTCACGAATGATCTGGTAGAACGAGGTCGTGCAAAATCGAAGATCGACCATCTTAAACATGCACAAGTAGAGAACGGCGCGAAAAATGAGCAGGAAGAAGCTGCCGCGCAACAGAAGTTAACGGAATTAAACAACAATATTCAAGCCGCCAAAGAAGTCCTGGGTATTACAGGAACGCTCAAAACATTGAAGTTTTAGCTTGAAGCGGATTTTGTTTCGTTAAAGATTTATCCTGATAAGACACTTTAATGCCTCACCCTTGTATTTTTATCGGAACCTAAATGAAACTGATTGCCCTTAACTTGCCACGAGATTTTGACGAACAAAATTTAGAAGAATTATTCAAAGTCCATGGCAATGTGTCCGCCTGCAATCTTGTCCTTGATGACAAGAGCGGTGCTTCAAAAGGTTTTGGATTTGTCGAGATGGAACTCGAGGAAGAAGCGATGGTTGCTATTGAAAAATTACACGGCACCAAGGTGAACAAAAATAAAATTCGCGTTAAGCCTGCAAAGTAATTTTCGGGTTGGCGGCGTGTCATAAGGGCTATTGAAAATCCGCCCCCGGGCACCATTTTTCCAAATAAAGACAATTGGCTAGCTTTAATGCTGAGCCTTATATAACGCGTGTGTTGCATCGACCGGTTGAGATGATAACCCTTAACGGACATTCATTATTAGTCTGGTGATCGATGTGATCATTCTCAAGAAGGACGAAATATGCGTTCCGGCGGGAAGTGCACAGTTACCGTTGTACCCATACCAAGCTCGCTGGCGATTGCAAGATCACCACCGTGAAGTTGCATCAGGGATTTACAAAGGGGGAGGCCGAGACCAGTTCCCGCAGAACCCCCATTCAGATTTTTGTCGGCTTGTTCGAACGGTTTGATAACCCTGCATATATCCCCCTTGGGGATACCTCTACCTGTATCCGAGATACTGAAGATATAGCCGCTGTCATCGCTGCTCTCGGCGACAAAGGCCACATGCCCATTCTCCGGGGTGAATTTGATGGCATTGCTGAGGAGATTGATGAACACCTGAACCACCCGCCTTTCGTCACACATGAGCATTGTCGGGGTCCTTGGCTTTTCAACGGAAAGGATGATGTTTTTCTTTTCGGCTAATATCCTGACGCGTTGCAAACTGATGTCCATTATCGCTGGCACCTCGACCGCTCGATCGATCAGAGTCTCCTTCTTAGCTTCAATCTTCGAGATATCTAGAATGTCGTTGATCAAATCTAGAAGATGATGCCCCGAATTTTGTATATCGCGCATGTATTGCTCATGCTTTTCATTGCCTAGCTTTCCTAAGGCCCCAGTAAGCATGGCTTCGCTATAACCGATGATAGAATTTAAAGGTGTTCGCAACTCGTGGCTCATGGTGGTCAAAAATCTTGACTTGGCCAGGCTCGCTTCTATTGCTTCTTCCTTGTGCTTTAACGCGATTGATTTAAGCAAATTAGCTTGCGTTTGTCGCCGCCATGAATACCAAACCAGTAATATAGCAAGTGAGAAAATCCCAATAGTGATCTCATCCAATTCCCAGTTTTCATGTTGACGAACAAATGCATGCCACAACTCAAAAAAGTCGAGATATCCACCAAGAAAAGTCATGGCTACCGAAGCGCATATAACAATAAGGGCATCATTTCGATACGGGTGATCTGCTAAGAAACCCCTAAATATTGATTGCTTTCCACCCTTACAACGGGGAGGTTTTTGTACAGTTTCGTTCATGCCCACCAATGAGTTTCTTACCCCCCCCCATTGATGAAGTGCAGCCATCGTGTTCATAACGGTATAGAAACTTTTTCTCCCGTGCTGTGATAGCCGTCACAAGGAAACCAGTTTCATATTCTTCATAAATATTACTGGGTTGGTGATTTCGTCCGCAAATTTATTATCGCGCATAGAGGTCTGTCATTGGCTAGAAAAAATCTGGTTCGTCCAAAAACCAAATAATATAAGATTGTGCGTTTTTTAATACCCAGCCGAAGACGGCGGCATGACCGTATCGGATTGGACCATGCCGTTCCTGACCGATATTCTCGGTGCCCCGGTTGATCGTCCACAAGTCCTTGAAACGACGGCTTTGGGGGCCGCTTACCTGGCCGGAATGCAGCGGGGTATCTATCCCGACCTTGATGGATTTGCCAAAACCTGGGCACAGCAACAACGATTCTCGCCTGACCTTAAGGCCGAAGTGCGTGAACAGCGCTACGGAGGTTGGCGTGACGCGGTGAGAAGAACGTTAACGAAACAGCCGTAACACCCAGCCTGACGGGTCAGCCGTTTTGTCATCGTCAATACCGTGTCGATTGCCGGGCGCACGTTCATGCATGAACCGCGCATTGCTTTTCGTTATAGGGTCGCTGACGTTTCGGACTTTAGAAAATCGACTGACTTACGATAATCGTCAAGCCAAGCAACATTCCCAGCATTAAACCGCTAGAGAATTTGATAAGTGTTTTTGCTTTTGCCTTGATCATAATCGCCTCCCGTTCTGGTTAGCTGAATTAAACTCTTCTGAGTTATGGTGAAATGCTAACGGCACTGAGGGCGGGAGTCAAAAAATTTCCGATCAAAAATGTGTCAATTCCGGCCTTCGGCGAACTTGAATCCGACGCTGTCATCGTCGTCTTTCAGGTCGTACATGGCTTTATCCGCCATCTCCAGCAGGGCTTCGGGGCTTTCGGCGTGATCGGGATACATGGTAATGCCGATGCTGGCGCCAATGTGGATTTTTGTGTCATCAAGGTCGAAAGAATCTCTCAGGGCCTCAGTCAATTTTTCACAAGTCCTGATAACCGACGTCTGATCAAGGACGTCGGGCATGATAATGACGAATTCATCACCGCCGAAACGTGCCAACGTGTCGCTGGCGCGAACACACTCTTTCATTCTCGCCGTTACGGATTGCAAGACTTGATCACCTGCCTTGTGGCCAAACCTGTCGTTGACCTGTTTGAAGTCATTCAGGTCGATGAACATGATGGCGATTTTGGTGTCATTTCGCTTGGCCCTTGTTAATTCCTGCTCAAGGCGGTCGCGCATCAGATTCCTGTTGGGAAGGCCGGTCAACGGATCATGGCCAGCAAGATGTAAAGCCCTGTCCTCGGCCCGCTTTAGTTCCGTCACGTCATGGAAAACGAGCAACAGGCGTTCCTCGTTATCGATATCGATCAATTCGCCATTGAAGATGCATTCACGGGCTTCGCCAGTTTTTGTAATGACGGTTCCTTGAAAGTCGCGAATGGATTTGTCTCGTCTGATCGCTTTGACCAACTGTGCCCGTTGTCTGAAATTTTGCCATAAGCCCATTTCGGCGACAGTTTTTCCAATGACTTCGGTGCGGTCGTAGCCTGTTGTGGCGCACCAATGGTCATTGACATCGTATAGAAGACCATCCTGAATGCTGGCAATAGAGAGACAAGCCGGGCTGGAATTGAAGGCTTTGGAAAATCGTTCTTCGGATCGTTTTAGTTCTTTTTCCGCCCACTTGCGTTCTGAAATATCCGTGTAGCTGGTAACGAAACCACCCCCGGGCATGGGTATGCCGTGGATTTGAAGAACGGTGCCATCAGGCATGGTCCGTTCAAAGTGGTGGGCACTGAACTTTTTTGCCAGTTCAACCCGCCCTCGAATCTGTTCATCAACATCACCCTCACCGTATTCACCGCGTTCGGCGTTAAAGCGAATAAAGGATTCAAAAGAATCACCCACCTTGAATTTTTCGGGCGGGAAATTCAAAAGGTCTAGAAATCGCCGATTAAAAGCTATCAGGTTTAAATCAGCATCAGCCATGGAAATACCTTCATCCATGTTCTCGAGAACGGCTTCCAACACGTTGGTCTTTGAAACAAGTTCTTCCTGGTGTTTCAGGTAAAGCCATAACAACCAGGCCAAGACGCTCGAAATCGCCAAGGCAAGAAGGACAGTCAGGTTGGAAGCCAAAAGTGACATGTCTTCAAGGGCAAGGGCAGTAGGCATCAGCGCAATTGTCCATTGTCTGTTAGCAACCCCGAAGGTGCGCCTGACGGTAAGCGGGCTTGCCATATCGACTTCGCCCTGACTGAAGACCGGGGTCTCGTCGTCGGTGATCTGATAGTGGTAGGTATGATCCAGTTCGTGTTCCAGAGCAGCTTTAACCAACGGAGAAATTCGAAAAACCAGATTGATATAACCTTCCTTATTTTGATCACTCCCAAGCGGAATATATGCGGCAATTCCAGTACCCCCTTGGGCTAATTCCAAAGGCCGGGTTAATCCAATTTTATGATTTATTTCAACCTTGGCGAGGACAGGTCCGACTACCGGGTGAGCCTTAAGATCAAGGCCGATGGCTCCCTGATTTCCTTGCAGCGGCGTTACCCACTTGATGACACCATCCTTGTCAGCCCAGTTAATGGCCTGAAAATCCGGGAACAACTGTTGGAATGATTTGGTTTGGGACAGGAAATTCTCTGGTGTTCTGATATTTCCTTCGTTCCATTCATGGCGTATATGCTCGCCGATGGCAAAGCGGTGGGCAAAGAAAGCTTCCAACCTGACAGCAAGTTGTTCGGCAACGATGGTGCTGCTGTTGCGGATGTTGCGAAGGTGGCTGTCTTCGTTAAGTTGCCTGATCCACAAGACGGCAATAACCTGTAGCAGAAACACAACGGCGGGAATAAGTTTGGTTCTTTTCACGCGCGCTTTTCCTTACAATCAACGAACAACGTCAGGGATGTTACAATAAAACCCATCAGGCATCTGGATTGCCGGGGCACCGGATCTTATCCGCGCCGCCTTGAAACAATCGACGCTGATCGTTTGTTTTGCAAGGGGTGTATCAATATAGGGTTCGATCAGTCCTTCGACTTTCAGGTCACTTGTTGTGCCCGGTATATCGCAAACGACAACAGTTTTAATGGGCGTACCCAGTTCGATCCAACGGGTGGTTTTCTGATCAAACTCAAGGTGGCGAAGCCTTTCGCACAAGGCCAGCGAACGGGTAGCATCGGGCACATCTGCCTGCCAAATGTATACCGCAGCAGATGCCGTTGCGGCGGTCATTAACAAAATAGTCAGCATGGCTCTCATCTTGCGGGTCTTTCTGGCTTGATCGAACGCTTCTCAGCTATGATGATAGGTCACCTTTTGATCAACGGCTATATATTGATGCAGCGATGAAATTGACCGTCAAACTGTTCGCGTCCCTGACCAGCTACCTGCCCGCGCAGGCTGAAAACCAGACGATGACGATGGAGGCTGAAGACGGGTTCAGCGTCGGACAGGTTCTGGAACAGTGCGGGGTTCCTTTGGATCAGTGCAGACTGGTCATGATCAATGGCATCACCCATACAAATCCAGCCGTTTCAATGGAACTTCAATTGTGTGAAGGTGACACCCTGGCGGTGCTGCCAAAAGTTCACTAAACGGGACGTTTAACCGCCTGATTGCTGGTTGCCCAGATACTTTGCCTTTAGCCACGGCACCAACGGGCTGTCATCATAGCCGCTGTTGGCGACGTAATCGAAGACGCCGTGGAAGATCATCGGTTCGGCATAACCGGGCATGCGAAAGACCTCGTCGGCCTGATCATCGCGAAATTCAATTGTCGGGGTGCCGACAACCCGGTGGGCGCGGGCAAGCTGTGCCTCTGACAAAGTGGCGCCATCGAAATCAATCATCTGGCGATCACCGCGCATGTTCAACAGCACCACATAGAAGTTCTGTCGGATAAAGTGAACGGTACCCTCAACCTTAAGATTGACCTCGTGAATTTTCTCGCAGTAGTGACAACCCAGTTGCTCCCAGAAAATCACCAGCTTTTTGCCTTCGGCAGTTGCCGCTTGCAGGTCGCGGGACAGATCACCGGTCGTCTTGTTGAACCACGGTTCTGTATGTAGGCCATCGGGTGTTAGAAATTTGCCCGACTGTTCGCTTGCTTGGGCGGCGGGGGCAAACATCAACAGGCTGACGATCAGACAGAAAAACTGCGGACGAAGGGACATCATGATTGTGTTCTCGATTTTAATTCCGGGAACAGCTTTGATAGCCTGAAAGGGGTTTCTTTAAAAGGCCGGGCAGGGCCTGTTCACAAACAAGTGAAAACAGGTATCAGGCATCAGGCGTTGCTTCCTTGGCCTGTTCTTCGGCAATCTTGGCGTGGACTTCATCCATATTCAGGGCTTTGGCCTGACCGATGATTTCCTCAAGCGCGGTTTCGGGAATGGCGCCGGCCTGACTAAAAAGCAAAACCTTGTCGCGCATAATAGCCAGTGTCGGAATGGACTGAATGTGGAACTGGGCGGCGATTTCCTGCTGGGATTCGGTATCACATTTGGCGAACACAATGCCTTCGTGCTGGTTCGATACTTTTTCGTAGGTCGGGCCGAAGGTTTTGCACGGGCCACACCAATCAGCCCAAAAATCAATAACAACCATGTCGTTTTCCATGATTGTTGATTGAAAATTTTCAGCAGTTAACTCAACGGTCGCCATTTTTGTGTTTCCTTAAAAAAAGAGATGCCGGGCAACCTTATAAGCTGCCCGGCATGATGTGTTCAAGTGAACAGCAACTTAGTGAACCTTGATGGTTTCAAACTTGCCGCCTTTGACTTCAAGTTCCTGGTAGGAACCAAGAACTTCGCCGATGTTGTTAAAGTTGACATCAGTGGCCCCGACATAGTCAACGCTGCCGCCACTTTTCAGAATTTTCAGACCTTTGGCGATTTCACCCGGCATGATCTTTTCGCCCGGTGCATTGGCGACGGACATAATATTGGCTTGAATGGCGGCCCGGTCAGCGGAACCGGCAGCCTGCATGGCCAGCGCGAGCAGTGCACCTGCATCATAGGACTCTGCGGTGAAAGGACCGCCTACCTTGATGCCGGCCTTTCCGGCCATGGCCTTGAAAGTGATAGCCCCTGCGCTTTCCCCACCGGGAAGGGTGCCGATGGTGCCGTTAAGGTCTTTACCGATGGCTTCAATGATGCTGTCACCAATCATGCCGTCAGCAAGAATGAAATTATCAAAAGCGCCACTGTCCAACGATGCCTGGATAATGCCCTTGCCGCCTTGGTCAAGATAACCGAAAACGGCCAGATGCTTGGAACCTGCGGCTGACAAAGCGCCGACTTCAGCAGAGTAATCGGCTTTGCCGTCTTCATGGGCGGCGGTAATGGAAATTTTGCCGCCAACGCCTGTGAAAGCTGTGTTGAAACTGTCAGACAGTCCCTTGCCGTAATCGTTGTTGGTGTAAGTGACGGCAACTTCCATGATGCCACGGCTTTTAAGCACTGTGGCCAGAACTTCACCCTGACGGGCGTCGGACGGGGCAGTGCGGAAAAAGAAGCCATTATCCTTGATCTTGGAAAGGCCCGGTGAGGTTGCCGAAGGGGAAACCATGACAACGCCGTTTGGAATGGCGACATTGTTGGCAACAGCGCCGGTGACGCCGGAACAATCCGCACCCATAATGGCGACGACGCCATGGGATGAAATCAGGCGCTCGCCAGCGGCGGTTGCTGCGGCTGAATCAACACATGTTGAGTCAGCACGAATCGAGACGATTTTACTGCCGCCCAGAAGCTGGCCGGAATTCGATGCTTCATCAAAAGCCAGTTCAGCAGAAGCTGCCATATCAGGGGTTAGCGATTCAATGGGTCCGGTGTAACCCAGCAGGACGCCGACCTTGATTTCGGCGGCCATGGCGGTGCCCGTCATAGCGGCGAGCAGGGTCGATGCTAAAAGTAGTTTCTTCATTGTATCCTCCTTGTCGTGTTGATTTGTTTTTTATCTTACGGGTCGAAAAACTGTTGCCCCTATCATAGGCTGTTTTTTCACTGTCGATCTATCACTTATTGAGGCCAGGCTTTGTGACTTCCGGCAAAATGCCACCCGGATTAAAGCGCATAACCAGCAACAAAACCATTCCCATCATGAACAGGCGCATGTGTTGCGCGGAATCCATCAAATGCAGGCGCACCGGATTGCCTTCGTCCATCCAGCTTGTTCCAAAATCCATCAACCAGACACCGACAGGTTCGGCCTCGATCCAGATAAACCAGATCAGGAAGCCACCCAACACCGAGCCCAGGTTGTTGCCTGACCCGCCAACGATCACCATCACCCAGATCAGGAAGGTGAAGCGCAAGGGATTGTAGGCGGCAGGGGTCAGTTGTCCGTCCAGGGTTGTCAGCATGGCCCCGGCGATGCCAACGACCGCCGACCCGATGACAAAGACCTGCAGGTGACGACCGGTGATGTTCTTGCCCATTGCGGCGGCGGAAACCTCGTTATCACGAATGGCTCGCATCATACGCCCCCACGGGGAATTCAGGGCCATCACGCTCATGCTCAGGATCAACAGCAAAACCGTCGTAAAAAGGCCAGCGTAGCAAAGTTTGACGAAAATGCCGGATTGCTCAATGACAAAAGCCGATAGTTGATCGGCGCGCCCACTGTCGGACAGTCCTTTCAGGGCACCTGAATTCAGCCATTCGATCCAGCTGATGAAACTGTCGCTTTTTTGCAGGTCAATCTCGTAAGGTACCGGCCTTGGCAGTCCTGCGACGTTCTTGACCCCGCGGGTCAGCCAGTCTTCGTTTTTCAGGACGGCGATAATGATTTCCGAAATCCCCAATGTGGCGATGGCCAGATAGTCCGAGCGCAGCCCCAGGGCGATTTTGCCGACAATCCACGCCCCACCGGCGGCCAGCAAGCCACCAGCAGCCCAGGAAAACAGGATCGGCAAACCAAGGCCGCCCAGATATCCGGTCAGGGCCGGGTTGACGGCCTCAATATCGGCGATGGCGGTGTCAGAGAAATAACGGGTCGCGAAAATGCCGATCAGGATAATCACACTCAGGGCAATCACCCGCAGGCTGCCTTTTGGTATTTTCCGGTATGCGGCGACGGCAGCCCCGAGGGTGAACAGGAAAAGGACCACACCGATAAAAAGGTTTGATCCGCCAGCAGCCCAGGCTTCAGGTATCGGTGCTTTTGATACCAGCATGGCGGCGACACCACCGAGAGCCGCAAAGCCCATAGTGCCGACGTTGAACAGGCCCGCATAGCCCCATTGGATATTGACACCGAGCGCCATGACCGAAGAAATCAGGCACAAATTGAGGATCGTCAACATGAGCGGCCAGGACTGGGACTGTCCGACAATCAACAGCAAACCGGCCATCACGGAGAACGACAGAATTGAGCGTCGGGTGTTGTTCATATGGAGCGCCCCTTAAGGATACCGGTTGGGCGGATCAGTAGCACCAGAACCAGGATGATAAAGGAGACGGCGAATTTGTAATCGGTTGACAACAACTGAATAAGCCCATCCGGGGCCCAGTTTTCGGGAAGCAGATATTTAAAGAATTTCTTGTAGGCATAGGTGATGCTGACTTCCGAAAAGGCGACCACGAAACCGCCGAGGATGGCGCCGACCGGTTTGCCAATACCGCCGACAATGGCGGCGGCGAAGAACGGCAGCAGAAGCTGGACATAGGTGAACGGCTTGAAACTTTTATCCAACCCGTACAGGGTTCCGGCAATGGTCGCCAGCGCCGCCACGATGATCCATGTCACCATCACCACTTTTTCCGGATCAATACCCGACAGCAGGGCCAGATCCTCGTTATCGGAATAGGCCCGCATGGCCTTGCCGGTTCGGGTCTTTTGCAGGAACCAGAACAAGGCCAGCACCAGGGCCAAGGCGATGCCGATGGTCAGGCCCTGGCTGACCTTTATCGCCAGGCCCTCGCCAAGGCCGGTCATTTCCTTAAACGCCCGGGCCTTGATGATAAACCGTTCGCCATCGGCGAAACGCTGATCATTGGGGCCAATGATAAAACGCACGACGCCGTTGAGAACGAACATCACACCAATGGACGCGATTACGAAAATAGCCGGAGCGCTGCGCTTCCTGCGATAGAATTTATAGACCGTTCGGTCCATAAACAGGGTCATGGCGATTGTTACGGCAATGGCCATGGGCAATGCCAGCAGGGCCGTTGGCAATGGGCCAAAACTAACGCCTAAGGATTGCAGCCACCAGGTCACAAGCACGGTGATCATGGTGCCGAAGGCCATCATGTCTGAATGGGCGAAATTGGCGAAACGCAGGATGCCATAGACCATGGTGATGCCCAATGCGCCAAGCGCCAGCTGCGAACCATAGGTCAGGACCGGTATGATGACGAAATTTGATATCAGGACGATGGCATTTAAAATATCAGTCAAGCTATCCCCCCAGAAATGCGCGACGGACTTCCGGGTCGGCCAGCAAGGCCTCTCCGGTATCCGTAAATTTGTTCTCGCCGGTGACCAGAACATAGCCTGTATCGGCGATGCCGAGCGCTTGTCGGGCGTTCTGTTCAACCATCAGAATGGCGATGCCGGTCTGCTTGATCTCGAGAATACGGTCGAACAATTCATCCATGACGATGGGCGATACACCGGCCGTTGGTTCATCGAGCATCAACACCTCAGGCTGGGTCATGAGCGCCCGGCCGACGGCGACTTGTTGGCGTTGGCCGCCCGAAAGTTCGCCCGCTGGCTGGTCGCGTTTTTCTTGCAGGGCGGGGAACAGCTCGAAGACGTGGTCCATGGTTTTGAAAATATCGTCACGACGCAGGAAAGCGCCCATTTCAAGATTCTCCTGCACCGTCATGCTGGTGAACACGTTGTTCGTTTGCGGTACGAACGCCATCCCTTCCTTGACCCGGTCTTGCGGGGAGAGGTTACTGATGTCCTTATCCCCCAGCATGACTTTGCCTTCGCGCAGGTCAAGCATCCCGAACAGGGCCTTCATGGCGGTTGATTTGCCAGCCCCGTTGGGGCCGACGACGACGGCAATTTCACCTTTGTCGACAGCGATGTCACAGCCGCGCAGAATATCCGCGCCGCCGTATCCCCCGCTCATACTGGTGCCCGTTAAAAAGCCCACGTTATGAAATCGCCCCTACTTTGTTTTTAAGGCCGGTTCCCAGATAGGCCTCGATAACGTTTTCGTTTGATTTGACCTCAGCCGCCGTGCCCTGCATCAAGACCTTGCCTTCGGCCATGACGACGACCGGATTACACAGCCGCGAAATGAAATCGATATCGTGCTCGATCATGCAGAACGTATAGCCACGTTCCTTGTTCAGGCGGATGATGGCGTCACCTATTTCATTGAGCAGGGTCCGGTTGACCCCGGCCCCAACCTCGTCAAGCAGCACGACTTTGGCGTCGACCATCATGGTGCGGCCCAGTTCCAGCAGTTTTTTCTGACCGCCCGAAAGATTGCCCGCCTGCTCGTTTGCCAGATGGCCAAGATTGAGAAAATCTATGACCTCGTCGGCTTTGTCGTGAATGGCCTTTTCTTCGGCGGCGACCCGGCCACGATGAAACCAGGTATTCATCAACTTTTCGCCCAACTGGTCCCCCGGCACCATCATCAGGTTCTCACGCACCGTCAGTGAGGAAAATTCGTGGGCGATCTGAAATGTCCGTAAAAGTCCCTTGGCGAACAGTTCGTGCGGCTTCATGCCGGTGACGTTCTGGCCATCAAGGATGACGCTACCGGCCGAAGGCGCGAAGACCCCGGCGACAAGATTGAACAGGGTTGTCTTACCCGCCCCGTTGGGGCCGATAAGCCCGGTAATCGTACCCTTTTTGATGTCGAAACTGGCGCCATCAACCGCCCGCAAACCACCAAAGTGAAGGGCAACATCTTTCAGATTAATCATGGAAGGCACGCTAACATCTAGGTCGCGTGTGTGCAAATCGGAGAGTTGTTATTAATTCAGAACTTCCATTAAGGGACCAAGATGTTTTTCATAACGCCGCCAGCGTTCCTTTGATGATTTGTAGATGGGTTGGCGGACTCTGTTCAGTCACGTCCTCGGGCTGCCTGATTATTCCTTAGATGAACGTGAAATCTGCGACGTTCAGGGTTGTCACATCCGTGACATTCGACAGCTCAAGGATATCAGTAACGGTGGCGCTTGTTGTGTCAGAAGCGCCACTGACATTGATCGCGGCTATTCTCGTGACCGTGCCTGTGTCATAGGCCGCCAGGAATGCTCCGGTATCGGCGGCGTTCGAGAACGTCATCAACCCGCCGCCTTGCAGCGCTGTTTGGATCGCGGATGCCGAGTTTGCATTCGTATCCGAAAAAAGAATAAATTCATTTCCAGCCGTAGACGTAAACGTAGACGTAATGTCACTCACCGTCTCGAATGACACGGTTGGACCGGCGCCGGTATCCGTCGAGGATCCTGAGCCATCTCCCGTTGTCAGCAAGTTAAGACTACTCGCCGTAAGATAATCCCCAAGGTCGAAACTAATAATATCGTTTTGGGTGCCGGTTACGCCGCTGAAATCCGCAATGGTATCCATCGTTCCCGGATCAAATATCGTAAACGTGTCGGCGCTAGCGTTGCCCGTCATGGTGTCAGCGCCGCTGCCGCCAGTCAGGGAATCGATGCCGGCGCCGCCGCTTATTATCAACGAGGCTGCTGCGTCTGTCTCCGCTACCCCATCGACAGTTAAACCAGATGACGCTGTTCCATCAATTGTCAGCGTACCGGTGCCAGCGTTTGCTGTGCTGAGGGTCATATCGTAGGTTTGGGCCGAGCCAAGTGTCCAGGTTTCCCAACCGCCGATGTTCGCTGTATCATTCGCGCTCAGGGTGGTCGCACCCAGGGCGTTAATAGCTAAAGCGTCGCTTGATCCGCCACCTCCGGTCAATGTGTGTGAGACATTGTTAGCAATAACGCTGGCATCAATGGTCAGTGAAATATTGGTTGTCGATTCCGCCGAAGCATTAATAGTCAGGTTTCCAGCAGTCTTGACTGCATAGGCATTGATAGCCAGTGTCCCGCTGTCCGTGCTGTTTGAGTTATCGAGGGTCAAGCTGTAGACGGCATCGGTGCCCAGTGTCCAGGTCTCCCAACCACCGATCAGGCTGAGTTCGGTAGAGTCCAAGTCTGCGCCCAGGGCAATACTTAAAACGTCAGTGCTGCCGCCACCGCCCACCAACGTATAGGCGTTGCCGTCATCAATGACGCTGCCACGAATGGTCATGGCAATGCCGCCGGCGTGGTTGGCCCCGTTAAAAATCACTCCGCCAACAGTCGTTATCCCAGTAGCGTTTTGGTCAACACTCCACTGGTGGTCGCCATATTGTTGCTAAAAGTCCAGTCCATGGTAGAACCGGTTTGCGGGGTAATATTTTCCCAGCCATTTACGTTTGCGAAATCGTTGGCATCAAGGACAGTGCTGCCATTTATCGTCAAAGTATCTGGGCCACCGGATACAGCGCTACCTTTTATATTTTGTCCGGTATTATCATTCAGGACGCTGCCCGATATGGTCATGTTGACCCTATAATCCGTAGCAACCGCCGACGCATCAAAGTTTAAATTGCCGGCTGTCGTCACACTCGTTGCGGTGACAGTAAGGTTTGATGTACCTGGGTCACTGGCGTCATCCAGGGTCAGGCTGTAGGCGGCGTCAGTGTCCAGTACCATTGTTTCCCAGGCGCTGACTAGGCTGAGTTCCGTACTGTCCAGGATAGCACCGCCGCTTAAGGTCAAGCTGTCGCTGGTGGCTGAGCTGCCGGTCAGTGTGTGGGCGGAACCATCATCAAGAACGCTGCTGGCAATCGTCATGGCGATGGCAGTGGATTCGGCCGCTGCGTTAAAAGTCAGGTTGCCCGCCGTCGTCACCGCGCTGGCATCTATGGTGGGGAAGTTATTGGCGTCATGCAGAGTCAGATCGTAGGACGCGTCTGAAGACAGGAACAATTTTTCAAAGCTCTGAATACCGGCCATATTTGCCGTTGAAACCGTTCCGCCGCCCGTAATGTACAGATGATCACCGGTGGTATCGGCGTTGCCGTCAATGGCGATGGTGTTGGCGAGGTCGGAACCTGCGACCTTGATATAATCGTCCTTAACGTTGCCATTGGTCGTCTCGACGCCGGAAATGGTCACAGAATTGGCGAAATTGCCAAGGTTAAGGGTATCGCCGCCGGAACTGCCGGCAAGGTTAATGGTTCCATATCCGCTAAAGATTGCTTCCAGGGTCAGGGTGTCGTCGGCGGATGTGCCGTTAATGGTGTCGGCGCTACTGGAGGCATTGCTGATGGCTGCTGTATTGGTGGCGGAGAACAGGTTCAGGGTGTCCGTGCCGCCGCTACCCAGATTGACGATTGATCCCGTGGCCAGGGCCGTCCCCATGGTGATGGTATCGTCGCCGGTTGAGGCGGTGATGGTTTCCATATCGTTGATGGTGACAACGTTGGTCGCCGCCGCCAGGGTCAGTTCATCATCGGTTTCAGACGTAACGCCGTCAATGCGTCCGCTGAAGGCCGCCCCCAAAGTGAGAACATTCTGCGCCGTCGTCCCCGACATCAGCAGGAATGTGGTGTTGGTGAAGGTTCCCGAATTTGTGCCGTTGAACAGGTTGATGGTGTCGCTGTTTGCGCCCATGTCGAAGGCGACGCCGGAAACCAGCGAACCCAGGGTCAGGGTGTCGGAGGATGACGTGCCGGTGACGGACTCAACGCCCGTCAGGGTCACCGTGTTGGGTCCGTCCGCAAGGGTCAGGGAATCGGTGCCGCCAGCAAGATCGATGCTGACCGACGACAAGGTGTTTTCGAGGGTAAGGGTATCGGCGCTCGCCGTGCCGGTGATGGTTTCTACGGACGTAAACGTGCCGGTGTTGACGCCTGCATACAGGTTCACTGCATCGCTGCCGGTCGCCAGATCAATGACGGCGCCACTGCTCATTCCTGAGAGCATTGTAATGGTGTCGTTGCCGGTGCCGGTGGCGTTGATGGTTTCGGTGAAGCCGACGCTGTAGGTATTGGCGGTATTGGTCAGCAAGTTCAGGGTGTCGGTGCCGCCGCTGCCATTGACGGAACTGACGGTCATACTGGTAGCGGTTTCAATGTCGGTTACCGTCGTGTCGCTAATGTTAATGGTGTCGTCACTCGTGCTGCCGAGCATTTGCAGGATTTCCAAGTTAAGCAGGCTGCCGGTGTGGGTATAGGTGCTGTTGTAGGAAACCCCGAGGGTGTCGGTGCCGTTGCCGCCATCAAGGTTGGCGATGACCGAGACTCCAGCGCGGATGTTGATGCTGTCGTCGCCATCGCCGCCCGTGAACGTCGTGGCTTTTAAAATCTCACTGCCACCGATGATGTTCAGGGTGTCGTTGCCAAGTCCTGCGTCGATGGTGGAGTAGCCACCGCCATAAAGACTGATCGTATCGTTATCGGCGGAACCGCTCAGGGCACCGACGTCCCAGATTTGATCATTGAGCCTGCTTTCGCCTGATACGGCTTCTCCGATGCCGCCCGAGCCGCCCGCCTCGAACGCATAAGCGCCGAACAGGGCGATGGAAAGCCCCGCCGTGCCATCGTTGCCGTTGCTAGCGGTGTTATCGAAGTTGATCGTTGAATAATCGAAAGTGTTTACGCGGTTGTCCGGGATGCCGTCATCGGCGGTGCCATTAGGGGTCGAGCCATCAGCTAAAAAACCGTCATCGACGTTGTCAGTCGCTGTAATGCCACCAATCAGCAGATGATCGCCGTAGCTGTCGATATTGAATGTATCGCCGCCGCCCTTGCCGAAGACGATAGCGCCTTCCATGGTCTGGTCCAGGGTAATGGTGTCGTCACCGCTACCGCCGGCGATAACGTAACCGATTTCGTTCTGCACCAGTGCCGGAAGCACAATGACATCGCCGTGCTCGACCTCTTCACTGCTTGACCCGGTGACTTCCGATTGGCTGGAATAACCCCCGCCCAGTGCGGCAACGGGACTGTCGGAAAACAGATACTGGCTGACATCCGAGAATGTGATGGTCTGGTTAGGCGGGGTGCCGGTGGCCGGTGCGGAACCTTCGGCGGCGCTAAAGCCGTTCCATATATCGACCGTTCCGGTGCCCAGGGTGGTGGCGTCTGTGGTCAATTTTATCTTGATATTATCAAGAGCGTCGAACGACATCTGGTTGGTGCCGCCAAGGTCGGTGATGGTGTCGGCACCGCCAAGGGACGTATAGGAAAAGTAAAAATTGGTATTTTCAGTGGTTCCCTCTTCCACGTCATCGCCGGTGGTAAAGGTTACCTGATCGGTAAACGACGCTTGGGATTCAACTTCCTGCGGGGGTGGAGCGTTGGGGTCATCATGGATGACGTCGAAAGTTGATTCCAGGTTAAATATCTCACCGATCAGCGGATCGAAGGTGTCGCCGCCGAAGGGATCATTAAAGAAATCATCCCCGCCACCGCCATAGAGAGAATCACCGCCAAAGAACGGGTCGCCGCCACCGCCAAAGAATGGGTCGCCACCGCCAAACGGATCGCCGCCGCCGAACAGATCGCCGCCGCCACCGAAGAACGGATCACCACCACCAAAGAAAGGATCGCCGCCGCCAAATGTCGTTCCATCACCACCATCGTTGAAACCCCCGCCGCCACCGTCCGGGGCATTTGGATCACCGCCAGTGCCCCCGGGTGCATTGGGATCGCCACCAAAACCGCCGTCAGGGGCGTTGGGATCGCCGCCAAAGTTTCCGTCTTGTTGATTGGGGTCGCCACCGCCGTCGTTGAAATTATCACCAAACTGGTCTTCCGTCGCCTGCAGGGCTGCTGCCATCGCTTCTTCGGGGCTGGCCCCTGCGGCAAGGGCGTCATTGAAGGCTTGTTCCGCAACCGCCCGTTCGGCGGCGATGTCTTCGGGGCTGTCGCCCTCTGCCGCCAACTGTGCGGCAGCAGCGTCAGCGGCAGCGGCAAAGACTTCCTCTGCCGAAGCGCCTTCTGCAATAGCCTCGCGGGCGGCTTCTTCCGCTGCCTGGTCAACGGCGTCACCTTCGGGAGGTGGACCATCACCAGCTTGTTGCTCGCCATCTCCCTGGCCATCTCCCGTGCCACCATCGGCCGGGGCTTCACCATCGGCTGGTGCTTCGCCATCAGGGGGAGCGTCTCCTTCAGCGCCCGGAGGAACCGGTCCGCCAAACTGGGCAAAGGCGTCAGCCTGGGCCTGAACTTCGTTGTTGGCGTGTTCGGCCTCGGCTTGAGCCGTTTCGGCTTCCGCCGCCGCCGCTTCGGCTTCAACCGCCGCCGCTTCGGCCTCGGCTGTCTTGGCTTCAGCTTCCGCAATCTTGGCTTCGGCTTCCGCCGCCGCCGCTTCGGCTGCGGCAATCGCTTCCGGGTCGCCGCTGGCCTCGGCTTCGGCTTGCGCCGCTGCCGCTTCCGCCGCCGCCGCTTCGGCTTCAGCCGCCGCTGTTTCGGCTTCGGCTCCGGCCTGTTCGGCTTCGGCCTGGGCCTGTTCGGCTTGCTGCGCGTTTTCCACCGCGTCGTTTGTCGCTTTGGCTGCCGCTGTTGCGCTCAAGGTGGTCAGGGTGGAGCCAAAGTTCTGTTGAATTTGTTGTGGACTGAAGACCACCGGTGGCGGTGGTGGCTGGAAGGCGCTGGACATTTGTACCGTCGCGCCAATCGAACTGAGGGTCACCGTGCCGCCCTGATTGGTCACCGACAATTGACCAACCGACTGAACGCCCTGGGCGTTGGTTTCGGGTAGCAGGGAAATGGTGTTCTCGGATCCTTCCTGGGCCGCCCGCCCGGCGACCTTGGTGCCGCGGATGCCAATGGTGGCGACCGGTGTCGTCACGGTCATCGCATCGACACCTGTCTTGGCGATCTGTCCGCTGACGAACGAGAACACACCCTGCACCAGATTGGCGCTGAACTGGCCTTCCTGGGTGCCGGCATCGAAAACCATCTCGTCGATGACCATGCGCCCCTCTTCACCCAGCGAGAAGGTGGTGTCATCGACGAATGTAATACCGATGGCCGCACCCTTGGCGGTGACCAAGGTATCGCCCTGGAAGATATCATCACCCTTGGCGAGGGAAACCTTGGTGCCGTCAATGCGGATCGCCTCGACCAGACCATCTGTCGCTTCAACCCGGCCAATGGATTCAGCGGCTTGCGCCAGCTCGGCAAAGGGGCCGTTTTCCAGTAAAGCGAACTGACCAGGAGCAGTGGGGCCAGCCAGTTTGGTTGCCAGCTCGGCGGAAATAACCCCGCCGGCATCGGTCATCAGGTCGGGTGGACTATCAAGGGAGAAAAAATCACGGATCAGGACGCGCGATCCGTCAGGCCCGGTGAGAAGAAGATCAGAGCCTTGGGGCGTAAAATCGGCCTTTAACAGCCAGGCATCGCCAGGGACAACAAGGGAGGTTCCCGGCGAGGCTTGCAACACAAGCGTGTCAGCGACCGGCCCGATAAAAAGTGTTTGTTCCGCAAGCTCAACTGACTGCATCACGTATGGGCCCTTTTCAGACCAAGGTCTTATCAGGCAAGCAGGATTCGCCGCCCAATGACACCGCCAGAGTACCATAAGATTTAATCGAAAGACACAGCCCGTTACATATTATTGCATGTCAGCTTTACGCGTCAGCGCATCTTCATCCAGCTCACCCATGGCGTCGAGCAGGGTGAAGACGGCGATGGCGATGTCGATTTCGGCTGAAGCGGCGTCAGAGCTGGAATTGATCAGCGCCGTCTCGCCACTGAGCACGTCAAGCAGGGAC
>JABJHA010000035.1 GCA_018662005.1 Rhodospirillaceae bacterium
GTCCCTGCTTGACGTGCTCAGTGGCGAGACGGCGCTGATCAATTCCAGCTCTGACGCCGCTTCAGCCGAAATCGACATCGCCATCGCCGTCTTCACCCTGCTCGACGCCATGGGTGAGCTGGATGAAGATGCGCTGACGCGCTAGGCAGCACCCTTTTTTCCATTTCCATATTTTATTTCAGAAGCGGCCAAAGATTGGCTACCATGCGTTTGATGTTATTTATCAGGATGTTGCCGCTCTATGAATGAATTGTTTCGCCGTTTGAAACTGAAGCCCGGCCTGAGCTTAGAAATTGCTCTGGCATCCTTGTTCGCCAACATTCTTGCTTTGGCGACGACACTTTTTGTTATCCAGGTGCTAAATCGTTATGTCGCCCACGGCATTGATGCGACCCTGACGACCCTGTTCACCGGGGTTCTTCTGGCGATCATTCTTGAATATGCTTTCAGGCGGCTGCGCATGCGGCTGGCCCGGGCGGTCAGTGCAGGACCGGATCAGGCGATTGCCAGTGCCGGTTTCAATGTTTTGCTAAAGGTCAGGGCAGGGGCCCTTGAGCGGATTCCGCAAGGTCAGCGCCAGCAAATTATGAGCGCCAGTTCCTCCATTGAAAAGGCTTTCGGGTCAGGCAATATTGGCGCTGTTTTCGATGTCCCTTTCGCCTTTTTGTTTGTCGGGGTTCTTTTTTTCATCAACCCGTTTCTATCGGGTATTGTCGGCTTTTTTGCGGTTGCGGTCTTTATTTACGGCACCCTTAGTGCGGCGCGCTTGCAAAAGGACACCCGCCAGTTGTTGTCTGCATCGGGCAACAGCAACGCCTTGATCAGGAGTGCGACCGCCGAAATCGATACGGTGCGGGCTTTTAACGCATCATCTTTTCTGGGCAAATTATGGCAACAGCAGCTTGAAAGCGTGCAGGGATTGCGCCGCGCAATGGAAACCCGCCAGGGCGGCACCCAGATCATCGTTCAGACGGCAACCGCCCTGATGAGTGTCCTGATCGTTACGGCTGGCGCGACCATGGTTGTTGCGGGTGACCTCAACGTCGGGGCAATGATTGGTGCAAATATTCTGGGTGCTCGCGCCCTTATGCCGATATCGCGGTTTGCCCAATTGGGCGCGACGTTTGCTGAAGCCCGCGAAAGCCTGTCCATTTTAAGAGAATTCGCAAAATTGCCACTGGAATCCGATAGCGGTTCCATTAAAACCAAATATTTGGGTGGCCTGGAATTCAAAGATGTCGCCTTTGTCTTTCCCGGTGGTGCGACACCCCTGTTCGAATCCCTTTCTCTGTCGCTTAAGCCGGGCGCCATTCTGGTTATTAGTGGTTCAAACGGTTCAGGAAAAACCACTCTTTCCCGTCTTATCACCGGCATTATAGAACCCGTACGCGGACAAATTCTGGTCGACGGACTGGATTTAAGACAAGCCTCGCCCGAATGGTGGCGCAAACAGATTGTTTATTTGCCCCAGGAACCGACCCTGCTAAATACGTCGATCCGCGAAAACCTGATGACCGTTAATCCTGAGGCCAGCGCCGAGCACCTGGCCAAGGCGATCACTGCCGCCGGACTTGTGAACTATCTGGATGAAAGCCCCAAGGGTCTTGAAACCGAGATCACCGATAACGGCCGCAATCTTTCCCTTGGCATTCGTCGCAGGCTGGCGCTTGCCCGCGCCCTGCTGACCGATGGCATGTTGGTGATTTTTGATGAGCCGACCGAAGGCCTCGATACTGAAGGCGTCAGTTGCGTTTATGCAGCGATGAAGGATCTGGCCAAACGCGGACGGACGATCATCGTCGTCTCCCATGATCCGAAAATCGTCAAGGGAGCGCAAGTTGCCATTGATTTGAATGTCAAACCGGTCCCGCGGGTTACCGAACGGCCACGTCCTGTTGAAACAGTGGCCAAGAAGGAGGATTTGTCATCATGAGTATGGATGCCATGGCAAACCCGGATTCGGTCAAGGACAGTGAAGCCGGACGCGACACCCATTTGTTACTTGGGCTTTGCGTCGCCAGTTGTCTGGGGTTTTATATCTGGGCATCGGAAACCACCCTGGACATCGTTTCGCTGGCCAGTGGTGAGGTGATCCCGTCGTCACAAGTAAAAATCGTTCAGCACCTGGAAGGCGGCATTGTCAGGGAAATTTCCATCTCTGAAGGCGAGCAGGTGAAACAGGGACAGAAACTGATTGTTCTGGAACACACACAAAGTGGCGCCGATGTCGGTGAAATCAAGGTTCGCCTGTTGTCACTCAGGGCCGAAATTTCCCGCCTTGAAGCCGAGGTCAGCGGTGCCGAAAAGCCGACCTTCGATGCTGACCTGATGGTCGATAACCCGCGCATGGTCAAGCAAACCCTGGTCCGCTTTAACAGTCGTAAAAAATCACAGCAAAACCGCATTGCCTCTCAACATCAGGCCATTGCTCAACGCTCGCAGGAAATCAACGAGATCAGCGCCAGGCTCAGAAACCAGCAAAACAGTCTGAAGTTGATGGAAGAACAGATCGCCATCAGCAATGAACTGCTAAAGGAAGATTTGACAAATCGCTACAATCATCTGGACCTGCTTAAAGAGGCCAGCAACATCAAGGGTCGCCGGGAAGAAGACAGCGCCGCCCTGCAACGGGCCAAGTCTGCATTGAAGGAAGCCGAGTCCAATATGGACGGCATTCACACAGCTTTCTTGGAAGAAGCGGGCAAGGAGCTGGAATCGGCAAGGCTGAGCTTTAATGAGCTAAGCCAGCGTGAACAGAAATTTGAAGATAATCTGGCGCGTACGGTTTTACGTTCCCCGGTTGACGGGGTTATCAAGACCCTTCATGTGACAACGGTCGGCGGCGTTCTTAAACCGGGGCAAACTGTTGTTGATGTTGTCCCGGTCGATGATCGCCTGATCATCGAAGCCCGCCTTCCGACTCAGGACATCGGCTATGTTCAGTCCGGTCAGGCGGTGCTGATCAAATTGACCTCGGCGGACGCCATGCGCTTCGGGGGACTTGATGGCACTGTTACCACCGTCAGCCCCGATACGTTGATCACCGAAGATGGCCAGCCTTATTACAAAGTTCGGATCGAAACGGTGAGTGATCGTTTCCAACATGGCGCCCTGCAATACAGATTGTTCCCTGGTATGCAGGTGATTGCCAGCATTCACACTGGCGAGCGAACGGTGCTTGAATATATGGCCGATCCGTTTCTCAATAATATGAGCGGCGCCATGGGCGAGCGATAGAACTTCAAGCAGCGCTGTCTACGACCTGCTTTTCGGCGAAATTTTCTTCTATGTAATCTAGTAGCACGTCGAGCCCCGCCTGCACGGATAGTTGAGATGTGTTGATCGTCAATGCCGGATTTTCCGGTTCCTCGTAAGGCGCCGAAATGCCGGTAAATTCCGGAATTTCCCCGCGCCGCGCTTTTTTGTACAGGCCCTTCGGATCACGCTTTTCGCAAGTGTCCAGGTCGGCTTCGATGAAAATCTCGTGAAATTGATCCTCACCGGCAGACCTTGCCAGTTCCCGATCCTCCCTGTAGGGCGAGATGAATGCCGTGATGACAATAACGCCGGCATCGGCGAACAAAGCAGCTACCTCGCCAATCCGGCGAATGTTTTCGGCCCTGTCGTCAGGCGAGAAACCCAGATCGGCGTTAAGACCGCCGCGAACATTATCGCCGTCAAGCACATAAACCTGATAGCCGTCGTAATGGAGTGCCTGCTCCAGTTCCATGGCAAGGGTGCTTTTGCCCGATCCGGAAAGTCCAGTCAGCCAGAGAACGCCTCCGCGATGGCCATTTTTGCGCCATCTGCTGCCCACCGCCACCCGATGCTCGACAGCGTGAATATTCGTCGATGTTATGATTTTTTCTTGGGACATTAATCTATTCCTGAGTTGGGTTGTGTATTCCGCATTCCGTTTTAACGGAACCGGCCCAGCGACCGGCCCGGATGTTGCCACCACAAGTGGTTTTTTCTGTACAGGGTGCGCATCCCAGTGACAGGTAATTAGCAAACGTCAGGGGGTGACGCGGAAGGCCACGTTGAATGAAGGCAACGTCGATCTGATCTCCGGACCAAGCGGCCAGGGGGTTATGCTTAATGCGCCCATCGGCTGGTTCGAGGGACGGCAAGAGAGTTCTGGCCTCGCCATGGTAGCGCTTACGTCCGGTAATCCAGGCGTCGAAACCCTGCAACGCCATCTGATGTGGACCGACCTTTCGCAAAAAACAGCAGGCATCGTGATCGCGCTCATGTAAACGACTGTGCGGATCCAATTCGTTGATCTGGGCATTTGTCGGGCCGACTTTTCGGATATCCGTCAGCCCCAGCCTTTTCTGCAGTAATTCCTTGTATGCCAGGGTTTCGGGGAAATGCATTCCGGTATCAATGAAGATGATAGGCGTCGCCGGATCGATTCTGGCCACCATATCGAGCAAAACGGCCGATTCGGTGCCAAAGGAAGATGATACTGCGATGCGTCCCGGAAAGAGTTGCCTGATCATGATGTCGAGTTGTTCCTCGGCATCAAGCGGGAGAAACCTTTCGATCAATTCCTGGGTCCGGAAAAATCCTTCCTCTGCGGCCTTTGCTGCCAGGTTGTTCATGCCGGGGCCTTCATTGGTTGATCTTCCGGGATCAGGGTTTCGGCAAGATCACCGGCGATGATGAGCCAGTTTCTTACGGCTTTCTGCCAGGTGTGGGGTGCCTCGCCTTGTTGAGCATTGGCAAGCGCCACAAAAAACCCGTCAAGGGCGGATACAGCCAGTGGATTACCGCCGAAGCGGCGCATGAAATCAGCCCGCAACACGGCAATATCCATATTCTTGTGCTCAATCCCGGCAATCAACAACACGCGTTTGAGAGCAAAAGCCCCCGCGTCGCGGGCGGCATCAATGGCTGCCGTCCTGTTGTTCACGGCCAGATGACGGGAAATATCCAGAGAGGCAGTTTCGGCAAGATCGGAAAGATATTCACCGACGACGGCTGCAGCGGCGCATTCGCCAGTCGCCGTAAGTGGTGGGAAGAACGTCTCGTCGCTGCCAACATCGAGAAGCAGTGAAGGGTCCTGCGTGTTGTAGCCACCGGCGGTAAATTCCTGAAGAAGGGTCTCCAGACCTTCGATGCCAATTTTTTCCACCCATTGACGGACACTCTGGCTTTCATTCCGGTTTTTGGAATACGCGCCAATCAGTTTCTTCAGCGCCGCCCGCGCCAAGCGGGCCGGAACGACGGGACCGGCAAGACCGAATGCCTGCGCCTGAGAGGCATCACCCCCAATATGGAACTGGTAATGCGGGGCGCTCTTGCCATTGATCTTTTTCGCCAACGCGTGCAGACCAAAATCACCTATGTGGTGTTGGCCGCAGGAGTTATGGCATCCTGAAATGCGAATTGTGGTTTCTGGGGTTTCGCCAAATCCGTCCTTGTCTTTGAGGATTTCACCTGCCAGAGCATTGGAATTGGTGATGCCGATGGTGCAGGTGCTGGTTCCGGGGCAGGAAACCAGATTGGACAGAATATTCCCTCTCACACCTGCCTCTAAACCAAGTCCCTTGGTCCGCGCGAGAAAGGCCGCCCGATTTTCCTCGGGCAGGCCAACGACCAGGAAGTTCTGATCGCGGGTCAGTCTGAATTCAACGGCTGCCAGTTCTTCGGCAATATTGGTTAATGCCACAAGGCGGTTGGAATCGATCATGCCAAGGGGCGGCCTGACGACAATGGCGATCCGCCCGTCATGCTGGGCAATGACACCATCGTGAAGTGATGGCGGCGAGCCTTCGGCGCTCGGATCGCGCCACGATATATTCTCGCTTTGGCCGCCGTTCAGGGCTTTGATAGCGGCGAACTGCTCTTTGAAAAGGGCAACGAAACCTTCCTCGCCGTACCTGTCGACAAGGAATTTGATGCGGGAAACGTTTTTGTTTTCCCTGTTGGAGTGAGCGTGGTGCAGCCTGGCAAATGCTTCCTGAACGGCGGATAAATCTTCAGGCTCGACGAACTCCTCTACGACAACGGCAGTATGGGGCCTGTTGCCAAGGCCGCCGCCGGCGACAACCTTGAACCCCTGCCGATCGTTCCTGCTCGTTGCGATGAAACCAAGATCATCGATCGCGCTGGCGCCGCAATCGTGGGCGCAACCCGAAACCGTTGTTTTGAACTTCCGCGGCATATGTTGAACCAGGGGATGACGGATCCAGTTGGTCGAAAGAATTTCCGCGACCTTACCGGCATCGGTCCTCTCATGAGGGCAAATTCCGGCCAGAGGGCAGGCGACCACATTCCTGAATGTATTGCCCGAGGCCTCCCGCGTGGTGATGTCGCCACGGTACAGGGCCTCAAGAAAAGTTGGCGTTGCGTGTAATTTGAGAAAATAAAACTGCAAATCCTGGCGTGTGGTCAAGTGGATGTCCGAGCCGCAATGCGCCTCGTTTGCCGCCGCCGCCGTCCGGGCCTGGGCGAAACTCAACCGGCCGCCGGGTATTTTGGAGCGGATCATGTAGGATTGAGCCTGACGCTGAGCATAAATTCCAAAGCGAAGGCGAAAGGTTTTCCATCGATCCTCGCTCCAGCGACCGCTGGCATAGTTGTCGAGGCCGTCCCGGTAATCGGATAAATCACCAAGAAAAACAAGGGGTAAGGGAGACTGAATCATGCTCATTTTTTAATCACACTTATTAAAAGTGAATAATTTAGTAAATACAATATAAAATAGGATTAAAATTAGAGTCAACAAATTTTTAATGTTAATTATTTTTAATATACTATTTTAAATCGTAAATAACATTTTTCGAGTTCCTGCAACTCAACGTAGCGGACGCCTCGCCTGCATGTTAGGTTTTGCTCCGACTTCTTCTCAGGACGACCACTATGACTGCCTCCACCTCTTCACACCCCCTCGATACGCGTCAGGGCATCCTCTGGATGCTCAGCGCGATGATGATGTTTACGGGTACCAATGCCTTGGCAAAATTGCTGATGGGGCACTATCCGGTCATGCAGGTCGTCTGGGCGCGTTATTTTTTCCAATTCCTTTTGTTGATTATTTTTATTGGTCCCCGGCTGCGGCGGGTGATGGTGACCAGCAAACTTAAAATTCAACTGCTGCGTTCGCTTTTATTACTTGGCACATCGGTGATGTTCTTCTTTGGCCTGTCCCAGTTAGCGCTCGCAGATATTTCAGCGATCATGTTTGTCGCCCCGATTTTGGTCACAGCGCTTTCCATGCCGGTGCTGGGCGAGCACGTCGGGCTTCGGCGCTGGGCCGGTATCGTCGTTGGCTTCATGGGCGCCCTGATTATTATTCGTCCGGGTTTCGGGGGCATGCAAACTGCCGCACTTTTCCCCCTTGGGGCAGCTTGTCTGTACGCGCTTTATCAAATTTCGACGCGCTTTATTGGCCGCACCGATGACGCCATGACAACGCTGCTCTACACGGCATCTTCGGGAATGCTGATCACAACCGCCCTGGTCGGCTTTTACTGGCAAACGCCAGAGGCGATAGGTTGGCTGATGATGGCGGGAATGGGTGTGACATCCAATCTTGGTCATTTTTCGATGATTAAAGCCTATCAGGCGGCCCCGGTAGCGACGGTCGCACCGTTTACATATGTCAATTTGCTGTGGGCGACGATGTTCGGCTTTATCCTGTTTTCCGATTTACCCGACCTGTGGACCGTATCGGGGGCGCTGGTTATTGTCGCTAGCGGGCTCTACATCTTCCATCGTGAAAACCAGCGCGGAGGTAAGGATAAGCAGGTAGAACCGCCTATGGAGAGTCCAACGTGAACACGCCTTTTGTCATTGGCCACCGTGGCGCTTGCGGCGATGCCCCCGAAAACACCCTGGCATCCATCCGCATGGCAGCCGAAAAAGGGGCTCTATGGGTCGAATTCGACAGCAAGTTAAGCGCTGATAATCAGGTGATCCTATTCCATGACGACAACCTGTTGCGGACAACCGGAACGGACGCCCTGGTCGCTGATATGGATTGGCGGGACTTACAGAACCTTGACGCCGGAAGCCGTTTTTCAGATCAGTTCGCAGGTGAGAAAATTCCGCTTTTCTCAAAGGCCCTTGAACTGCTGGAGGAACTGGGTTTGGGCGCTGTTATCGAAATCAAATCATCCAAAGGCCGGGAGGAGGAAACCGCTCGTTTGAGCGCGCAAATGATTAAAAGTCAGTGGCCAGCCGTGCTGCCGACACCGATCATATCGAGTTTTAGTGAACAATCTTTAGAGGTTGTTCGCGACTGTGTGGTTGATATTCCGCGCGCTCTGAATGTCTGGAAAACTCTTGAGGGATGGCAAAGTAAATTGCGGTCTTTGGATTGTGCCGCCTTGCATTGCCGCCATGAACTTCTTGACGAAACGTCAGCCGCCGCCATTATCAATGCTGGATATGACCTGCGCGCCTTTACGCTCAACGATCCGGAACGGGCCCGGGTTCTTTCCAACTGGGGAGTGAACGGGATTTTCACAGACTTCCCGGATCGTTTTTAATCTGCCTCGGCCCTTTGATTGGGAGAATCTCGTATGCCCAGGACCCTCGTCATAGACGATGATCCCCAACTGCAAGTCCTGATTGGAGCTGGCGTAAGCGATGAGTACTGCTTTGCCCATTCCGATGATGAAGCCCTTGAGGTTCTGAGCCGCGACCAAGATATCGACATTGCCGTCGTTGCCATTGATGGCGATAACATTGGCGGCATGGGACTTTTTCGCCGCTTGAAAGGTGAGCGTTTGCGGATCCCGCGCATTGCCCTGACCACAGGCAGTGATCTGGGGGTTATCCGCCGCGCCATGAACGAAGGGGCTGTCGATTTTTTAACCAAGCCGGTTTCCATGGACGATCTGCAAGCCACCATTGACAAGGTCTACATGGATTGCGAGGCGAGACGAAAAGCCTGGCGTACGGAATCCGAACTGGCGGCGATCCGGCGGGAAATTGACGTTGCCGGGGATCTTCAACAGCGAATCCTGCCCAGTGATTTTCCCACGCGAGATGATTTTGATGTTTTCGCCAGAACCACACCAGCCCAGGATATTGGCGGTGACTTTTATGATTTTTTTGAATTGGGCCAGGATAAACTGGCCCTGATCGTCGCCGATGTTTCAGGCAAAGGGGTGCCGGCTGCGTTTTTTATGGCTGTCGCCCGAACCCTGATCAGGGCAACCGCCGCGACCCAACCTGAACCGGGCGCGTGTCTGCAACAAGTCAATAAACTGCTCTATCAACACAATATTCCGGGCATGTTCGTTTCTGTTTTTTACGGCATTCTCGACACCAAAAACTGGACGATGAGCTATGCCAACGGCGGCCATCTTCCGCCTTACCTGATTCCCGGCGATGGCGGCGACATCGTTCCTTTAAGCGGTGGTGACGGTGTTGTGCTTGGCGTTCAGGATGAAATCCCGTATGAGCAAGAGACGATCAGCATTGATCCCGGGGCGGCTATTTTTTTCTATACGGACGGTGTCACAGAAGCCTTTGACATCAACCGCAACCAGTTTTCCGACCAGCGCCTGATTGATTACCTGCTGGAAAACAGGTCGCTATCGGCTCACGCCATCAGTGATAACGTTTTCGCCTTTATCAATATGTTTACCGGCGACGCGCCGCAGTCAGACGACATAACGTCTCTCGTCATCAAACGGTTTTAGGCGGAACCCGGTAGACATAGACCTGGGGACAGAAAGAATCTTCAAGACGATGAATCGTCTCAGGTATCCAGCCCGGAATTTCAAAGGTATTGCTGAGCACCAGGGTGCCCGGTTCTAGTTCGGATTCCATCTTAGGCCGCAGTTTATCAAGACATTCCGAATGCAGATAACAAACGACAAGCGAGACGTCGTTAAATTTGTCTTTGAAGAAATTACGTCTGTGAATGGTCAGGTTTTTGCGTCGCGTTAATTTATCGCGAAGCAGCATGAACAGCCACGGTACTGGTGATAGCTCAAAGGCAATGATTTCAAGTTCGGGAAGGGCGGTCGCCATGGGGAAAGCCAGGGTTCCCCAACCGGCGCCCAGTTCGCAGACATTTCCGGTCAGGTTTTCAGGCAGGTTTTCAAGAATGCAGGCCCGCGACGGTGACGAGCTGGGAATTGGCGAAATACCGGTAACACCGCAATAAATCAACGATATCAGGACGCCAAGCAGGCTCGCACCAAGAATGCTGTATTCGAAAAACACGTAAACGTTCGCCAATTCTTGTTTTTTGTTATTTGAAGCGAACGTTTCCCAAATGGGCAACGAATCGATTTCAAGTCTCGTCCTTAGTGCCACTGCCGTGATAATTATACAAGTGTGCTGTTGGCGAATATTTTGATGATTGAGACAAACCATGAGCCTGACCAGAGAGCTTGTCCGCCTGATCCGGGGTAAAGAGATCAATCAGAGCGATCTTGACGCGGCGGCCCTGTTTACCCTGGACGCTGTCGCCAATGCCCTGGCGGGAAGGCGAACCGAACCCGGGAAAAAATTGCTGGCACTGAACGAAAGACTGAACGCATCGGCTGATCCGGGACGGATGGCGCTGTTGCAGGGGGGCTTGACCCATATTCTCGAAATGGACGACCTGCATCGCGCTTCGGTTGTTCATCCTGGTTGTGTTGTTGTCCCGGCGGTTTTCGCCCTGGCAGATGAAACCGGTGTTGCGGGCCTAGAGTTTCTGCGCGCCGTCCTGCAGGGGTTCGAGGCGACATGCCGGGTCGGTATGGCCGTTGGTCAGGAGCACTACCGGATTTGGCATTCGACGGCGACATGCGGACCGTTCGGCTCGGCCATGGCGGCGTCCTGTTTAATGGGACTTGATGAAGACGCCTGCGT
Organism: Rhodospirillaceae bacterium; assembly: GCA_018662005.1. NCBI lineage: Bacteria > Pseudomonadati > Pseudomonadota > Alphaproteobacteria > Rhodospirillales > Rhodospirillaceae > Rhodospirillaceae bacterium. The sequence continues at coordinate 10,825 of JABJHA010000035.1, forward strand.
CGATGCGCTTGGCAATGCCGGAACCCAGGCCGCGGGTTTGTGGCAGTTTCTCGATACCGGGGCTATGAGCAAGCATTTGCACGCCGGACGCGGGGCGGAGGCCGGGGTTGTTGCCGCGGAACTGGCGGCCCTTGGGTTTTCCGGGCCACCGCAAATTCTGGAAGGTCAGCGCGGGCTGTTCGCCGCTGCCTGTCCCGATGCCGATCCTGCAGCGCTTCTTGCCGGGCCTGAGCAACCGTGGCAACTGCACGAAACCTCAATCAAGCCATGGCCGTGTTGCCGCCATACCCATCCGGCGATTGACGCCGCGCTCGAACTTTCCGGCCAAATTGATCCGGCCCTGATCGAGACGATTGTTGTCGAGACATATCAGGCGGCCCTGGATATTTGCGACAGGCCCGCGCCGGACAGTGTTTACGAGGCCAAGTTTTCGCTACAGCACTGTGTCGTGGCAGCCTTGAACATAGGGCGGCTTGATTTTGGGGTTTTTGAGAAGCAACCCCGTACCGATCTGGCTGATTGCAGGGACAGAGTTTCACTAAGGGCCAGCGAACCTTACGTTTCGGCCTATCCCAAGGACTGGGGTGCGGCGGTTTCCCTGACCATGGCCGACGGCACCCACTTGTCAGCCGTTCGCAGCCATTGCAAAGGTGATCCGGAAGATTGTCTGTCAGTCGATGAAATGCGGGACAAAGCCCGGATGTTGTTTGAATTTGGTGATGTCGGTGAACCGGAACACCTGACCCGCGCCATTCTCGCCATGGCAAATGGCGGCCCGCCGCCGGTGTTGCCAATTCTTACTGCTTAACAACAGTTTCGGGAATGACGTAGCCGATTTTGCCGCCGAAGCGCTGAATCTGATACCAGACCTTCTTGCCAACGGTTGTTTTGCCGATAATGCTTAACTTGGTGCCGACCTTAAGGACGCCAACCGTTCTGGAGCTTAAGACGGGGTTTTCATAGATGTCTGTGGCCGTGATAACACGCACCCGCGCTTTCATTTTAGAGTTGACCATCGTCGCATCGAAGTTGGTCTTGCTGATGAAGATGCCATTCCTGCCGCCCAGCATCGTCGTGCCGGTGGACAATTCAATCATCATCTCGATCACGAACAGGCCGATGGCCATCGCTATAAACAGTCTTAAGGCCGGTGATTTTTTCTTAGCCATTTGTTCTCGCGTCCACTTTTAAAACCCAATCAACCTTATCGGCATGATCTTAACACGACTTTAAAAGACCGCGCCTATCAGGTTTATTTGGTCTTTGCCTTTTTGGATTTGGTCTTTTTCTTTGTGTCCTTGCCGGTCACGGCCTTGATGACCCGTTTGACAAAGCCTGGTTTTTTTACCGGTTTCTTCTTTTTCTTTTTCGGTTTTTCCGGCTCATCATTGTCGATGTTGGGATTGTTGTAGGTCAGAATGATGCGGAAATCGCCTTCGGTGTTGACGGCGTAATAGGCGATCTTGGCGAGCTTTTTGTTCCACTTGCAGCGCTGGATGGCGTCGGCCTCGGCTTCGGCCTTATTGGTGACCGAGTCAGAGTATTCGACCTGACCCTGTTTGAGGCTCTGTCCGACCCTGCAAAGATAAATTTCCGTCGTATCGCCCATTTTCACTTTCCCCCAAGCGTTCTCTATGGGCCATTATTAGTGAAAATGGTATGACGCTTCAATGAATGCATTTTTATGAGACAGTCTTCAAAATTAATAACCAGCTTGCTTGACTGGTACCGGGACAACAGGCGTGATTTGCCGTGGCGGACCGAGAACCCGGATCCATACCGGGTCTGGCTGTCCGAAATCATGTTGCAGCAAACGACGGTGGTGGTCGTCAGGTCATATTTTGAAACCTTTATCCGGCGCTGGCCGACATTGGACAAATTGGCGGCGGCGGACCTGGATGATGTCCTTCACGCTTGGCAGGGACTTGGATACTACGCCCGGGCGCGCAATTTACATCGTTGCGCACAGGTTCTGGTCACAGATTTTGGCGGTCGCTTCCCCGAGGGTGAAAAACAACTGTTACGCCTGCCAGGCATCGGCACCTACACCGCCGCCGCCATCTCCGCCATTGCTTTCGACCGACCCAGCGCCCCGGTCGATGGAAATATCGCCCGGGTGATTGCGCGCCTGATGAAACTGGAAACGCCTTTGCCCGGTTTGCGTCGCGATGTTGGCAAGGCTCTTCCGCCCTTGATACCGGCACAAAAACCCGGCGACATGGTGCAGGCATTAATGGATCTGGGCTCGACCATCTGTAAGCCCGGAAAGCCGCTTTGTGATCAGTGCCCGTGGCGTGGTTCATGCGCCGCTCTGAAAGCTGGTGTGGTTGACCGGATACCGATTAAAGCGATCAAAAAGCCGAAGCCCGTACGGCATGGGGTGGTTTTCTGGATCAAGGATGACGAGGGCCGGGTTCTGCTGCGCCGTCGGGCCGAAAAAGGCTTGCTTGGCGGGATGATGGAAATCCCGTCCAGCGACTGGCGTGATAGGAAATCGACCGTGAAGGAGGCGATTAAGGAAGCCCCGGTGATCGCGGATTGGACAAGGGTGCCCGGCACCGTCCGCCATACGTTCACCCACTTCCATTTACACTTGATCGTGCTCTCAACGCATACGCACCAGAGGAAAACCAATTCGGGGGTCTGGAGCAGCCCTGATCAGTTCTCGAAGCACGCCCTGCCAAGTGTAATGAAGAAAGTCATCAGGCATGTCGGCGACGTTTGCTAATCGCTGTAGCTGGCTAGTGTATCGAAGGGAACGCCGTCGAGCTTTTCCCGCCCGTTAAGAAAATCAAGCTCCAGAATACAGGCGCTGCCAACGACTTCGGCTCCGACTTTCCTAAACAGGGTGATCGAGGCGGCAAGGGTGCCGCCGGTGGCCAGGATATCGTCCAGGATAACAACCCGTTGTCCGGGCTCAATAGCGTCGTCCTGAATTTGAATGGTGTCGGTGCCATACTCCAGTTCATATTCATGGGAAATGGTTTGGCCCGGTAACTTACCCGGTTTGCGAACCATGATGAAACCGCATCCCAGTTTCAGCGCCAATGGGGCAGCGACAAGAAAGCCCCGGGATTCAATTCCGGCGAGAACATCGGGCTGGTAACGACGAATGATTGTCGCCAGTCGCCCCATGGCGACCTGCCATGCGTCGGGATGGGCGAGCAGGGTTGAAATGTCATAGAACAAAATGCCCGGCTTGGGGAAATCGGGGATTGAGCGAATATGGTCTTTGATGTCCATGGATTTAATGGTCTCTCTGATTTCTAAAAAATTACAATTGTACCTGATCCCAGTGTAGCGCTATCGTCGCAGCATAAATAGACAAGCCATCAGAGGCAATAACATGAGCCGTATTTTCCAACGCCGTATCAAATCCAAAATGCCGGTAGCGGTTGCAGGTGAAGGCGTCTATCTGATTGATTCAGAAGGCAAACGCTACATTGACGCATCGGGCGGTGCTGCCGTGTCATGCCTTGGCCATGGTGATGATCAGGTCATTGCCGCAATCCAGCAACAGGCCGGGTCGCTGGCTTTCGCCCACACCGGTTTTTTCACCTCTGCCCCGGCAGAAGAACTGGCGGAAAAACTGATCAGAAAAGCACCGGCAGGGATCAACTGGGTTTATTTTGTTTCCGGAGGCTCCGAAGCCATTGAAGCGGCCATCAAGATGGCCCGTCAGTATGTCACCCTGATCGATCAGCCGCAGCGTCGCCATATTATCGCACGTCATCAAAGCTATCATGGCAACACCCTGGGCGCGTTGTCCGTTGGTGGTCACCTTAATCGCCGCGCTCCTTATCAGCCTTTACTGCTGGATACCCATCACATTTCGCCCTGTTATCCTTACCGGGGCAAAAATGATGGTGAGAGTGATGTTGATTATGGCTTGAGAGTAGCCGGCGAACTGGAGCAGAAAATTCTTGAACTGGGCCCGGACACGGTCTGCGCTTTTATTGCTGAAACGGTGGTCGGGGCAACGCTGGGGGCAGCCTGTGCCGTCGAAGGGTATTTCAAACGCATTCGCGAAATTTGTGATCAATACGGCGTCTTGCTTATTCTTGATGAAGTGATGTGCGGCATGGGGCGGACGGGCAGCTTGTATGCCTGCGAACAAGAAGGGGTGTCGCCGGACCTGCTCTGTATGGCCAAGGGACTTGGGGCGGGCTATCAGCCGATCGGAGCGGCCATGGTATCGGATAAACTGTTTGCCGCTTTTCGCGATGGCCCGGGATTTTTCCAGCACGGCCACACTTACATGGGGCACCCGACCGCGTGTGCGGCGGCCCTGGCGGTGCAACAGGTTATCGAGGAGCGCAATCTGCTGGAGGCGGTAAACACACAAGGTGAGGTTCTGGCCGACGCCCTGGTTGAGCGATTTGGTAATCAGTCCTATGTCGGCGATATTCGCGGTCGTGGTTTGTTTCGTGGTATTGAACTGGTCAGGGACCGGGCGACGAAAGAACCCTTTGATCCGGATTTGAAACTGGCGGCACGGATCAAGGCCGAGGCTTTCGCGCGCGGGCTTGTTTGTTACCCGGACGGGGGAACCGCTGACGGGGTTCGTGGCGACCACATTCTGCTGGCGCCGCCGTTCATTATCAATAATTCTGAAATTGACGAAGTCGTCGATAAATTGGGACAGGCCATTGATAGCGCGCTTGCCCAGGCCGGGGCGTAATCATAAGAGATAAAAAAAAACCCCGCCTTGAACAAGGCGGGGTTTTTATTTGCTCTAAAGGTCCCTTAATGGGATTTCAAATACGCGATCAAATTCTCGCGATCTTTTTCCTTTTTGATTTTGACCTTCATGGCCGTCTTCGTCGGAAGACCTTTTTCCTTCAGGAAATCCTTCTGGTTTTCAATCCAATCGGAAATATTATCATCGTCCCATTTGAAATCAGCACCCTTCAGGGCTTTATATTTTTTAAAGCTGGTCGTGCCGGCCTTTCTGCCCATAATACCAGCCAGCGACGGGCCAATTTTATGTTTGCCTTTATCGACAGAGTGGCAAGCTTTGCATTTCTTAAAAACCTTCTCACCCTTCTTCGCATCGCCATCAGCAAAAGCCGCGCTGCTGGCTAGCGCCATTACTGTTGCCAGGCCGAAGGCAAGGAATTTACCCTTAATCATTATTCACATCTCCCAAGTTCTTGATGGTCGTAGAAATTTATAAATGAGCGGCTATTATTACAATATCGGCAGCCCACATGGCAACTTTTTCGCCAACCCGTTGATTTTTAATTTAATTTTTAGGGTTAATGTCGCTTTATGGTCCTTGTTTAAGAATGGCAATGAACCAAAGGGATGCCTATACTCTTAATAAATCAGGATACTGACGGGGCTGATTCTGCTTAAATGTATCTGCCCTTAAAGTTTATTTATAAACTGGATTTGCGAATGTCGAGCAAGAACCTAACGGAAGAAGATGTCGCCAAACTGTTGAGCGATACCTCAGGTGATGCCCGGGCTGAGACGGCAGCGAAAATCGCCCATGATTTTAGTTCAGGTGACCTGAGTGATCACGAGCGGAAAATGGCGCAGGATATTTTCCGCATTATGGTTAAAGACGCCGAAGTCCGCGTCCGTGAAGCCTTATCCCTGAATTTGAAGGAAAATCCCGATCTTCCCCATGATGTCGCCATCAGCCTTGCCAAGGACGTGGATTCGGTCTCTTTGCCGGTGTTGCAGTTTTCAGAAGTGCTGTCCGATGAAGACCTGATCGAAATCGTTCGCTCGCAGGGTCCGGCCAAGCAGGTTGCCATTGCGCAGCGCGGAAACGTCTCGGAATCTGTTTCATCGGCTCTGGTTCGCACCGAAAATGCGGAAGTGGTCACCAGTCTGGTGGCTAATGACGGCGCCGAAATTTCTACAGGCGATCTACAGCGGGTGGTCGAAGATTTTTCAGACAACGAAAATATCAAGGATGCCCTGGTGTTCAGGCCGAAATTGCCGGTTACGGTTGCCGAGCGTTTGCTGACCACAGTGTCCGAGAAAATGAAAGAGGAATTGGCCAAGCGCCATGAAATTGGTGACGATCTTGCCACCGACCTGATTTTGCAAAGCCGGGAACGGGCGGTGATTGGCCTGTCAGCAGAAGGTGATGAAACGGACCTGGAAAAGCTGATTGCTCAATTGCATGAAAATGACCGTCTGACTCCATCGATCATGCTGCGCGCCCTGTGCATGGGTGATATTGATTTCTTTGAATTCGCTCTGTCCGAAAAGATCGGCATCTCGCTGGTCAATGTCCGGGTCGTCATCCATGATTCAGGGCCGCTTGGGCTGAAAGCGGCTTTCAAACGGGCCGGAATGCCGGATAGTTATTTTCCGGCCGCCCGTGCCGCCATAGATGTTGCCAGTGAGGTTGAATATGATGGCGGGGAAAATGACCGGGAACGTTATTCCCGGCGCATGATCGAACGGATTTTAACCCAGTACGGAGATCTGGGCGTCGAGTTTGAATCCGAGGACCTGGAATATCTGTTGAAGAAAATGGGCGATCTTCCGGCTGACACTCTCAATAAAGCCGCATAAGTTCGAGTAATACAGCAATGAACAGAAAGTCTCTTCGTCGGCAAAAAAGCCTGGCGGGAAAAAAGAATCGTGGCAAAAGATCGGCGGACCAGGACCTGCAGCAATTGTTGCAGGAAGCCTTTAACAGCCATCAGGCCGGGCGACTTGAAGAAGCCGAGGTCGGCTATCGGAAAATCCTGCAAGCAGACCCGCGCCATGCCGACGCCAACCATTTTCTTGGCCTGATCGCCCATCATTTTGAACATTTCGAGGCGGCTGTGGAGCTGATCTCCACGGCCATCAAAGAAAATCCCGGGGTTGCCGCCTTTCATTTTAACCTGGGCCTAGCCCTGCAACGCCAGGAAATGTGGGACAAGGCAAGTGAAGCCTTTCGTCAGGCCCTGAAAATCAACCCTGACCGTGGCGAGGCGCTTTCAAATCTGGGTCAATCCCTGCATAAACTCGACAGGTTGGACGAGGCCATAACCTGTTTCCACAAATCCCTCGTCATTCAGCCCGATCACATCATTGCGTTGAATAATTTGGGTTTGTGCTTACAGGATAAGCGGCAACTAGGTGACGCCGTCAAGACCTTCAGGAAAGCCATCGAAATCAACCCCGGCTTCCACGAAGCCCACAATAATTTGGGTAATGTGATGGAAGAACAAGGCCATATGGAGGAGGCCCACGCTTCCTTCCGACGCGCCATCAAGATCAAACCGGATTTTGTTGAGGCCTATCGCCATTTGATCACATCGCAGAAAAACACTGAATACAGTCAGGAAATGAAAGCGATGGAGAATTTGCTCGAGCGGCCAAATCTGCCGGAAACGGAAAAAATGCATCTCAGTTTCGGGCTCGCCAAGGCTTACGAGGATTTGAAAGACTACGAAAAATCTTTCGACTTCGTTTTGGAAGGCAACCGTTTGAAACGCTTGTCTTATGATTATGCAACGCAACTTAACGAGACTTATTTCAGCCATCTAAAAGAGACGTTCGACACAGCTTTTTTTGATCTTCGAAAAGAGTGGGGTTGTCAGGACGAGACTCCGATTTTTATTGTCGGAATGCCACGCTCCGGAACCTCTCTGGTTGAGCAAATCCTGGCCAGCCATCCGCTTGTCGTCGGTGCTGGCGAATTGATGGACCTGTCAACGGTTTGTCATCGTCATGAAAAGGTCAAATCCAGGGTGTTTCCTGGTTCGGTTCTTGATCAGGATATGGAAGAATTTTCCAGTATGGGAGCGGATTATGTCGAAAAACTGCGCATCCATTCATCCTCGGCACGGTATGTTACCGATAAATTACCCGGTAACTTTCCGCTGATCGGTATGATCAAGGCGATTCTCCCGACGGCACGGGTCATTCACTGTCGTCGCGACCCCGTTGATACCTGTTTATCGATTTTCAAAAATTACTTTCTTGGTGAACATCCTTACGCCTATGAAATGACAGAATTGGGGGCTTACCATAAATTATATAGGGATTTGATGGCGCACTGGCATGGTGTTCTGCCGGGCTTTGTTCATGATGTTGACTATGAAAAGCTGGTCACTGATCCTGAAAATCAGATACGCAGCTTGTTGGATGCCTGCGGCTTGCCCTTTGATGAAGCCTGCCTGTCATTTTATAAAACCGAACGACCGGTGAGAACGGTCAGTGTCGTTCAGGTCAGGCAACCCATGTATAAGGATTCTGTACAGGCATGGAAACGCTATGAAACCCAATTGCAGCCGCTGATAGCGGCCCTGAAGTAGGTTAGATCAGTGAACAGAGCGCAAAAACGTCAACAACAGAAAATGGCTCGAAAAAAGGCCGGAAAAAAAGGCGCCGGGGCCCAGCCTGACATGCCGCAGGAATTTCTCGACGACATTATTCACAATGGAGTTCAGGCGCATCGTGCCGGCAAGCTGAGTGAGGCGGAAGCCCTGTACCGGCAGGTTCTCGACATTCAGCCAGATCACGGCGAGGCCAATCATTTGCTGGGCTTGATCGCTTTCCAGATTGGCCGTAACGATCAAGCCATACAATTGATCAAGAAAGCCATTCGCACCAACCCTGATAAGGCCGCCTTTCATGCCAATTTGGGCCCCGCCTTGCAAAAAAAAGGGCGGCTTGATGATGCCGTCGCCAGTTGCGTCAGGGCCATCGAGCTAGAACCCGATTACGCTGAAGCGCACGCTAACCTTGGCAGTGCGTTTCATGCCCGGGGAAATCTGGATGAAGCCGTCGCCAGCTACCGCAGGGCAATAGCCATCGACCCGGATTTTGCTGAAGCCCACAATAACCTTGGCAACACGCTTAAGGATTTAGGCCGGTTTGAAGAAGCCCTGGTTTGTTACCGTCACGCCCTGAACATTAATCCGGGTGATGTGGAGGCCCACTACAATGTTGGCTTCGCCTTGCAGGAACAGGGTCAATTTGAAGACGCCATGGCCAGCTATCGCCAGGCTGTGAAGATCAATCCGGATTTTGCCATGGCCCACTACA